>JBDSFA010000033.1:0-4917 GCA_039919785.1 Dokdonella sp.
CAGCTGAAGATCGAGCGTTGCGCCGATGTTGCGGAGCTCGAGAGGCTGCTGCCGGACGTGGCCGAAGCAGTCGCCAAGGCGTCCACACGCGATTACGCGCTGCACTGGGAAAAAGGCGTGCGTGCCGCGATTGCCCCGTGAGCGAGCATTTCATCGGGATTTGACGAAGTCCGGCACCGCGCCAGTTGGCCGCGGTGCCGGGGGATCGCTTGGCCGGCTTCAGGCGAGGCCTTCTTCATTCAACACCTTTTTCACCGCCGGATCAGCTTCCATCCGCGCAACGAATTTCGCCAGGTTGTCGAGGCCGTCGAGGTCGATTTCCTGGCCCTTGGCCCAACGCAATACGACGTACAGATAGGGGTCGGCGATCGAGCGCGAGCCGGCGATCCAGTCACGTCCCGCCAGTTGGGCATCCGCCTGCGCGAACAGCGCGCGTAGCGTCGCCTTCGCATGGTCCTTGGTCTTGACGATGGTCGCTGCATCATCGAGGTAGCTGGTCGAGCCGAATAGCGGCTTGAACGCGGGATGCACGTCAGAGTTGACGAACGCGAGCCAGCGATTCACTTCCGCGCGCCCCTTTGCGGTGCCGTCGCCACCGAGCTTCGCTTCCGGAAAGGTATCGGCGAGGTAGTTCAGGATCGCTGCGTTTTGCGTCAGTACCCAGCCATCCTGCTCCAATACGGGCACCGCCCCGGAAGGGCTGAGCTTCTTGAATTCCGGCGCGGCGCGCTCCTCGCGACTGACCTTGCGGGCTTCGTATGGCTTGCCGATCCATTCAAGCGCGATATGGTCGGACAGCGAACAGGCTCCGGTCGAGTAGTAGAGTTTCATGGCATCTCCTTGGGTAAGCGGGCCCTCTATGCTGGCGTTCGCGCGGTCGCGATTCAAGACGCGAATGTGCGTGTCAGGGAAACACAGCGTTCTTTCCGACAACGCTGCGCGAACGGGCGCCGGCGTGTGCGGCCAACGTGATCCCGTTCCGACTCCATGAACGGTTGTGCGCCCGGAACGCGGCAGACGTTGATGCAAAGATCATCGCGCTGGCGCAATTTGCTCGAAACGAACATTCTGGGTCTTGTACGACTGCCAGTCGCGGTAGTCGAAATGCCATCATTCGAATAGGTAGACTGCGAAGCCTTCTTCGCACGCGCACGAGGGCCTCCGCTGCCGGCAGCTGCAGGAAGGCGCGCGCCAGCGGGGGTGCCGAGGAAGTTGTTCGACGTTGCATAGCGAATGTCGAGCTTGGTGCCAGCATCGAGTTCATTCAATTCGATCAGGTCATTCTTGCGGCATTTGCTCTTTCCCAGCGGTGGCGACGCGGTCAGCGCGAGAGCCAGCAGCTGCATCACCGGCACAACCGGCTCGATATGGAAGAACTGCGGTGACAGTTCCGGCGCCGGTTGCCGAGGCCGCGTCGCGGCGGAGCAGGCGGCGATGGCGAGCGGCAGAAAAAGCATGAACCGACGTTGCATGCGGTACTCCCCGGCAGACGCAGGACGGCAGGTGCGAAAATCGAAGCACAGTCGGGCGCGTACAATCTCTTCGCGCCTCTCGGGCCTGCCAAGTATGTACGAACTCGACAAAACGCGAATCAGATGCACAGGCGGTGTGCGCATCGGCAAGTTGATGGCCGTATTGATCGTGCTCGTTTCAGGTTGTGCCATCGCACCGACAGCACCGCAGCATGATGATCTTCTCGCGCGAACACAGGTGCTCGCGCTCGTGCAGACCTTGAACGCGAATTTGCTCAGTCATCACAGCGCAACGCTGACGCTGGAACGCTGGTGCGAGTCGCATCATCTCGCCGAACCGGCGAAAATCGTTGCCCGACGCATGCACGGCGAAGCGAAACCGATACCGGAGGATCTGCGGGTGCGACTGGCGATCGACGCCAATGAGCCGATTGGCTACCGGCATGTGCAGCTCATGTGCGGCAGACATGTGCTTTCCGAGGCGGACAACTGGTACATCCCGGCTCGCCTGACGTCCGAGATGAACCAGCGTCTCGATGGCAGCGACGAACCGTTCGGAAAAGTTGTGCGTGCACTCCGATTCCAGCGTCGCACCCTGACCGCGGATCTGTTGTGGTCACCGTTGCCGTTCGGCTGGGAAATGAAGCACGGGTCACCTGCCCAGGATTCGTTGCGTATTCCGTACGTGCTGTTACGCCACCTGGCGATCCTGACCACATCGACGCAACTGCCCTTCAGCGCTGTGGTCGAAACGTATACAAACCAGGTGCTCGACTTTGGACGATGGGCCACGCACCTATCGACCGATGCGCGGCCTTGAGACAGCGCGTTGGAGCGTGATGCATTGACTAGAGTGTCGCTGCCAGTCGCGTGCCCTGATCGATCGCGCGTTTCGCGTCGAGTTCAGCGGCGATATCGGCACCCCCGATCAGATGCACCGTCATGCCAGCATCCGAGAACTCAGAGTGCAGCGTGCGGTTCGATTCCTGCCCGGCACAGATCACGATTGTGTCGACCGCAAGCGTTTGCACCTCATCGCCAATGCGAATGTGCAAGCCGTCATCGTCGATGCGTTCGTAACTGACGCCTCCGAGCATGGTCACACGTTTCGCTGCGAGGGTTGCTCGATGCACCCAGCCGCTGGTCTTGTTGAGTCGTTTGCCCGGCTTTCCGGGCGTGCGCTGCAGCAGCCATATCTGCCGTCGCGGTGCTTCCGGTGCAGCCTTGATTAGGCCGGCGCGTGCAGCGAGCGTCGTGTCGACACCCCACTCGTGCGTCCAGCGCGCGATGTCGGTAGTCGGCGACGGCGCGTCCTCGACCAGGAATTCCGCGACATCGAACCCGATGCCGCCGGCGCCGATAATCGCGACGCGCGCGCCAACCTTTGCATCGCCGCGCAGCACGTCGACATAGCTGAGCACATTGCCGCGCTCGCTACCCGGAATGCTCGAAGCGCGCGGACTGACGCCGGTTGCGAACACCACATCGTCGAAGCTGCCCGAGCGAAGCAGCGCTGGCGTCGCGGTCGTGGACAGACGCAGCGTGATGCCGGTTTGCTCGATGCGGCGCGCGAAATAGCGCAGCGTTTCGTGGAATTCCTCCTTGCCGGGAATGCGTTTGGCCATGTTGAACTGGCCACCGATCTCGTGTGCCTGTTCGAACAAGGTGACCGCGTGGCCGCGTTCGGCCAAGGTCGTCGCGCACGCGAGTCCGGCGGGTCCCGAACCGACGACGGCGATCTTCTTCTTTGCGATTGCGGGACGAATCACCAGTTCGGTTTCGTAACAGGCGCGCGGATTCACCAGGCAGGTCGCGCGTTTCTTCTCGAACACATGATCGAGGCAGGCTTGGTTGCAAGCGATACAGGTGTTGATGTCTGCGGCGCGATCGTCGCGCGCCTTTGCAACCCACTGCGAATCGGCGAGGAAGGGGCGCGCCATCGACACCATGTCGGCATCGCCCTGCCCAAGAATCCGCTCGGCGACATCGGGCATGTTGATCCGGTTCGTCGTGATCAGCGGAATCTTCACTTCGGCCTTCATGCGCCGCGTGACCCAGGCGAAGGCCGCGCGCGGCACCGAGGTCACGATGGTCGGAATGCGCGCCTCATGCCAGCCGATGCCGGTGTTGATCAGGGTCGCGCCGGCTGCTTCGATTTTCTTCGCGAGCGCGACGATTTCGTCCCAGCTCTGGCCGCTTTCGACTAGATCTAGCATCGACAGGCGATAAATGATGATGAAGTTCGCGCCGACCGCGGCACGCATGCGGCGGACGATTTCGACCGGAAAGCGCTGGCGGTTCTCCACTGAACCGCCCCATTGGTCCACGCGACTGTTGGTCCGCTCGGTCAGAAATTCGTTGATGAGGTAACCCTCCGAACCCATGACTTCGACGCCGTCATAGCCTGCATCCTGCGCCTTGCGCGCGCAATTGACGAAGTCGCCAATCGTGCGCTCGACCCCGCTCGTACTGAGCGCGCGCGGCGTAAAGGGCGTGATCGGTGATTTGATCCGCGACGGCGCGACCGACAAAGGGTGATACGCGTAGCGACCTGCGTGCAGGATCTGCAAGCAGATGCGCCCGCCCTCCGTGCGCACCGCTTGCGTGACCTTGCGATGCGGCGCGACATGCCACGGCATCGACAGTCGACCGCCAAACGGTGTCAGCCAGCCGGCGATGCTCGGTGCGAAGCCGCCGGTCACGATCAATCCCACGCCACCGCGCGCGCGCTCGGCGAAGTAGGCGGCGAGCTTGTCAAAATCGCGCGCGTGGTCTTCAAGCCCTGTATGCATCGAGCCCATCAGCACGCGGTTCGGCAGTGTGGTGAAGCCGAGATCGAGCGGGGCGAACAGGTTGGGATAGCGCACGCGGGTATTCCAATTCAAACGATCGTATGAAGATGCCCGGAATAGGCCATCACCACAAGTCTTGCAGCCCGTTAGAAGTCGGGCCGAGCGGTTCAGCCCTCCCCTTGAAGGGGAGGGTTGGGTGGGGATGGTGCTCGGACCTCAAGCCGCAGGGATCGTGGCTGCCTTTTGCACTCATCGCAGACACCAGGTCAACATCGGGCTTCAATGGGAAATACGCAGCACGATCAACGTCTGATCATCGATGCCGAGCGCGCTGCCCTGATGCGCGATTAACTCGTCACGCAGCAAACTAAGCAAAGCATTTGCATCGTGCGGTCCACTGCGCACCAGTTCGACCAGCCTTTCGCTGCCAAAGGGGCGCTGCTCGAAATCGCGCGCCTCGATCACCCCATCGGTGTACAACACCAGCACGTCGCCGGCTTCGACGTCGAATTGCTCGTTTTGCCACACGTGGTCGCGCAGGATGCCCAGTGGAATCTGCGTACCGGCGCCGAACGAGATCACGCTGTCGCCGCGCCGATGCAGCAGCGGCGGATGGCCGGCGTTGACGTAGACCGCGCGGCGCAGGTCCGGTC
>JBDSFA010000091.1:0-7072 GCA_039919785.1 Dokdonella sp.
CCGGCATGTTCAATGATGCCGAAGGCAGCCACGCGCACGGACTCAACGAGCGCATCCGCGTGAAGTCGCTGCTCGATGGGCGGCGGTTTCTGTATGAGGTCGTGAAGATTTACGCGAACAGCGCAGATTGATTCGTTACCGATAGGGTCTTGGAGCGTGATTGTCGCGCTCCTTTTCTGAGCCTTGGCCATCTAGCCAAGGTCGAAGTCGCGGTGCGGCCCTTGTCCATGTGGCAGTCTTTCCTTGCCCTTCATGCAAAAGTTGCCGCCCACAAATCCCGCCACGCCGAGATCCGTGCGGCCAACGCGGCAATGGTATCTTCGACACTTGAGCGAATTTCTACTGTTCCGTTGGCGTGAACCTGACTGATGGCTCGCAAGGAACGCAAGCAAATGACGACCCCAATCGATGAGGCATTCGCCGGAGCACGCGAGAAGCTCGGCGAGGCGGATTTCTTCCTCCGTTTGATGGATCGCGCCGAGCTGACGCGACAACCACTCATTGAGAGCAACGACGTGGTCAAGGAGTTTACGTTACACACGGCTGCACTGCGTCGCCTCGTCGATGACTGCGACAGGGCCTGCCGGTGAACGCGTATGGCACTCAGGGTTCGGCTTCGCCCCTTCAGATCACGGAAATTTTGCGCCGTAGTGAGCAAGGTGTGACTCGGCCTTTTCTATGCCGATGTGAGGATGATCGGCTGTATTACGTGAAGGGGTCTGGCGCGGGACCGCGTAGCCTGTTGTGCGAGTGGCTTGCTGGCCAGCTGGCTCGCGCCTTTGACTTACCGCTGCCGGAATTCGCGATTGTGCAGGCGTCGCAAGATCTGATCGATCTGCTTCCCGAAGGTAGCGATCTTGGCACGGGGCCAGCTTTTGCCTCGCTTCAGGTTCCGGATCCCCAGTGGCTGAGCAGGGCGCATGTGACTCACGTGCCGATGCGCCTGCAACAAGATGTCCTGGTGTTTGATTGGTGGGTAAGAAACTTGGACCGTACCTTGACCGAGCTTGGCGGTAACCCCAACTTGCTTTGGAAGACTTCCGACAGGCGGTTGGTTGTGATCGACCACAATGCTGCTTTCGATCGGGAATTTGATGCCGCTCAGTTCACTCAAACGCATGTGTTCGCCAAGCGAATTCCGGATATTTTTCAGGATCTTGTGGAGTGTTCTGAGTACTCGCGTAGGCTTCGCACAGCGCTGGCGGTATGGCCCGTAGCCTGCCAGAATGTTCCTGACGAGTGGTGGTTCATGGACGAGGAACGCACCATTCCGACTGACTTCGACCCGGATGCCGTTCTGGCATTGTTGAACTGCTGCACGAACGAGGAATTCTGGAGGCTCCCGCCATGAAACGGCTTGCCTGCCAATACGCCATCATCCGTTTTCTGCCGTATGCGGAAACGGGCGAGTTCGCCAACGTGGGCGTGGTACTGGCCTGTCCGGCAACAGGCTATCTCGACGCACGGTTGATGCCACCGCGGAAGACCGGACGCATCGCTGGTTTCTTTGAGCGGCTGGACAAGCGCATCTATCGCGAAGCCATGACTTATCTTCGCGACGAGGTTGATGGTCTTCGCAAGCTCACGCGCGAGTTTGACCAAGGTGGCAGCGGGGGCGCCGTTCAACAGTTATTCGCGGGATTGACTCGGCCTCGCGAGGCTTTGCTCCGATTCAGCGACGTCAGCGTGATTCTCGCTGAGCAACCCGACGAAACGTTGAACGCCCTGTTCGCGCGGTTCGTCGAGCGCGACTTTGTGAGCAAGGACTATCACGACCAGTTGCTCAACCGCGGTGTGCGCGAGACACTGCGCAAGGCAAATTTGCGCGTCTACTTTGAGGAAGCAAGGATCGGCGACGCCGATTTTTACATCAATGTGCCATTCGTACACCGCCGTAGCGGTCGTGCGCAGCTCGCCATCAAGCCGCTTGACCTTGCCAAGGACGAGCCCAACAAGGTATTCGATGTAGGCGGACATTGGGTGGAACGTGTGCGACGCTTGGACAAACGTCACGTGCTGCCCGACAAGATGCTCTTCGCCGTGAATCTGCCCGAGCCGAGCGAACTGGCGACGCGTCGCGCTGCAGATGAGATCGTTGGCGAACTGCGCGACCAAGGAGTCAAGATCGCTGCCGTGAAAGACGCCGCGGCGATTGCCGAATTCGCAGCGGACGCGACCAGGCATTGAAGTCGCCGCACGCGCGTGCTTGTGCCGGAAACGTTGCTCGCTCTCGCTCGCGGTCACTGCCTGCTCGGCGTGTTTGCGCAACGCAATGACACGGATGAAACCGGCAAACAACCGCCGACCGTCGACAAGCATGTCGGTGAAGACGATCTCGCCTGGGAGCTCGCGCCCGTCGCGATGCAGGTCGATCGTCTCGTAGCCGCAACGGTCGACTTGCCCGATGCCCGACTCGAATTTGACACGCGCATCCCGCTGCATGCAACTCGCGCAAAAGCTGCGGATGCAGCCGACTCAGCGGCTCGCCGACACGGCCTGGCATATTGACCTCGGATCAGCATTCGGGATTCCAACCTGCCGGCAAATAAAGGCTATAGTTGTGCAGGAAACGCGAACATTGGGGATGTCGATGGCAAGGCGAATTCCAGCGGCGAGCGCACAACGAGTTCAGACGGGACGCTCAATTCGAGGCGCAGCAATGCTGCTCGCGACACTTCGCAGCGTGACGATCACCGTGGCGACGGTATTCGTCGGCGTTCCGGGCTTGGCATGCGCCGCAAGCCGCTACGCGATCGAATCCGCCGTCATTTCGCACGGCGTCCCGGCCGAAACTGCGAGCGGGCGCGCACCTGACGTCGCTGGCTCGTCGGCCGCAACGGCACCGGCCGCGTCGGGTTACCAGCTCAATGGTATTTTCAGCGGGGCTTCCGACCATATTTTTTCCGATGGCTTTGATACGTACGCGGCCTACGATCTGGCATTCCCTGCGAACACCCCGATCGGCGGTTCTCTCGTCTTGCTCGGCTCGATCAATGTGCCGGCCGGATCCTACGCCGCGTTCGTCCGGTTGCAGGTACAGACTGGCAGCGAGGCGGATCCGGGAACTAGCTACCGTCTGATTTGCACGCTGTCGCCAGGCTTCGACGCCGGCGACTATCGCGTCGGCATGCAGTCGAACGTCGAGCGGTACCTGACGTTCCAAGGGACAACATCGCTGACCGGCGCCGGCGTTATCCAGTTCTCCTGTCGCGACGGCAACGGTCACACCGACACTGGCGTGAGCGGCAAGCTCACCGTCATTTCGGTCGGTGCGGTCAATTGAGATTCTCCTCCAGGCATCACGCGCGACATCCAAGGAGCACACGACAATGGCGATCCGAGATTCTGCTTTGACGACGTTGCTGCTGGCATGTCTGCTTGCAGCGCCGTTCACTGCCCTGGCCGAACCGCCAGGTGGTCCGTTGACCTATCGGGGTCAGTTGACCGATAACGGTGCGCCCGCGAACGGTTTGTACGATTTCGAATACGCCCTCTACGGCGTGGCGAGCGGTGGACAGCCGGTTGACACCCTCACGGCCAATGCGCGCGAAATCCGCAACGGCCTGATCGAGTCCAAGCTCGATTTCATGACACCCAATGACGCCGCCGCGCGCTGGCTCGAAGTGCGCATGCGCCCCACAGGATCCGCGGATGCTTTTGTCGCGATTGCGCCACGTCAGGCGATGACGTCGCAACCGACTACAACCCGGTTGGCTGGAACGCTTTCGTCGCCGGGTGCGAGCTACGATGTAGCGTTCCCTGCGAACACAGTGATCGGAGGAGGCGCCGCTGTCCTGCTGGGCAGTGTCAATGTGCCAGCCGGATCCTACGTTGCGTTCGTGCGCATGCAGGTGCTAACGGACTCCGTGGCTCCAGGCACCAACTTCCGTCTCGACTGCTTGTTGACACCCAATTTCGATTCCAACAACGACTATCGCATTGGCACGGAGTTGAATGTGGAGCGTTACGTCACCTTTCAAGGCGCATTCACCTTGGCCAATCCCGGGACCATCAAGGTGAGTTGTCGCGATGGCAACTCGCACGCCGATACCATCCTGAGCGGCAAGCTCACGGTTCTCGCGGTGGGTTCGGTCAACTGACGGCTAGCGCTGAAACACAGCAGGCGCGTGCGATATTGATGCGTCGAGTCGCCCATGTGCATCTGTTCGATCTATAGTCCGCGTCGAGTGCTGGCGTTCGCGGGTGGCGATCTGGATTGACGTTCCTCGCCCGCCGAGCATGCGAAAAGAAGCCCGCATGGGAGTGGCTTCCAAGCCCGATTTTTCCGCGCCTCATCGTTGGCGCTGCGCACCGCAACGCGCCTTGGCCGGCGCGCGGTGTTCAATGTCCGACGCGCATGCGAACGCTCAGTTCGGCAACACAGCGTTGTGGTAAACGTCCTGCACGTCATCGAGCTCGTCCAGCCGGTCGAGCAGGTCGCGCAGTGTTTCCTCGACCTCGCCGCTGACCGCAACCCGGTTTTCCGGACGCATCACGACATCCGCGCTCAGTGCGACCAGGCCGGAAGCGACGAGTGCCTTTTTCACCGACTCGAAATTTTCCTGTGTACTCAGCACGGTGCTGTGTCCGCCCTCGCTCTGCACGTCATCGGCGCCCGCGTCGAGGGCGGTTTCAAGCACTTTGTCCTCGCTGCCTGGCGCGCTCGTGTCGAACACGATCTCGCCGACACGATGGAACTGGAATGCAACTGAACCGGTGGTGCCGAGATTTCCACCGTGTTTGGACAGCGCGTGGCGCACGTCGGAGACGGTGCGCACGGGGTTGTCGGTCATCGTATCGATGATCAGCGCAACGCCAGACGGGCCGTAACCTTCGTAACGCAACTCCTGCATGTTGTCCGCGCCCTCGGCACCCGAGCCGCGCTTGACCGCGCGTTCGATCGTGTCCTTGGTCATGTTCGCCGACAGCGCCTTGTCGATACCCATGCGCAGGCGCGCGTTGGTCGCCGGGTCGCCGCCGGTGCGTGATGCAATCGTGATCTCGCGGATCAACTTGGTGAATACCTTGCCGCGCCGCGCGTCTTCGGCGTTCTTGCGGCCTTCGATACTGGGGCCTCTGCCCATGGGAATCCCTGCTTCTGCGTTGTGTTGATCGACTTGGCGGCCGATTGGCGCGCCAGGGGCGCCATTCTACGTTCAGCGCGTCGCGGCGTCGCCTGTGTCTCTTCGGTCTCCGGGTGGCGCGCCTGGATGGCCCGGTCGATCGTCTGGACTGGGCAATGAGCCCGCAGGCCCGCGACACCTACAGCAGCTCACTGCGCGACATCGTGTTTCCACCCGCGATCGTGCAGCCGCCGATTTTTGATGCGAACGCGGATGCTGCGATGAACCAAGGCGCCGCCGACGATGTGATCGGATACGAACTGACCCATGGATTCGACGACCAGAGGCGCAATATCGATGCCGGGTACACGCTATTCGACGTGAAGCCGACGGAGAAACGGCATGTCGCGCCAGAGCAGCACGTGCATATCCGATAAGCGCGCAGCCCCATCCCCGATCAACGTCGAGGGCAGGGCATCTGCTTGCCATCGCAGGCGGGATTTTCCCGCGAACGGATCGCTCGCCGATCCCGTCTTCGCCTTACAAATGGCAGCCCGCCGGCACGGCGATGATGCGCGAAAGCTCCAGCGTTCCTCTGCTCCCCGCGTTCGGACCGGCCGTAAAAGCGTAGCTCAGGGTGGCGGAACTGCAGCTGTGGAATACGAGGTTTGCGGTTCCGACACCGCGTGTCGATGTGCTTGCCGGGTGGTCGAACACGCCGCCGGTGGTCTCGAAGATGCCGATGTCGTTGAGCGAGGACGCGCCATGTGCATAAGCGGCCTGCAAAGTATACCAGTGCTGGCCCGCCGGGCCGCTGGATTGACCTGCATTGCGCGCAAATGTGTACCAGCCCGCGAAAAGGATATTGCCCGAGGATAGCGAGCTCAGGTCGAACACGAGGCCCTGGCCGCTGTTCGAGACGTCGGCCCAGGTTCCTCCCAGCAGATAGTCCGCTGCAATGTTGGTGCCGCCACTGGGCGAGCAGCCGAGGTTGGCAAGCAGCCGCGTGAGGGGAATCGTTCCATCCGGATGGCTGCCATCGTCGAAGTGATAATTGAGCACGCCGTGGCCGCAGTCGCTGAACTGGATCGTCGCCGCGCCGATCGCCTGTGTCGTCGTCGCCGTTGCAGAATCGAACGCGCCTCCCTGGGTCAGGTAAATCGGCAACGAAGCCGACGCACCGGAGCCGACCGCGCCCTGAATCGTGTACCAGCGCTGCCCGCCTGCGGCGGTCGCGTCATAGGTGTACCAGCCGCCGAAAAGCAGTCCCGTGCCCGCACCTAACAAGTCCGGCGCAACTTCCATGACGAAACCCTGGCCGTCGGTTGACGGGTTCGCCCACGTGCCGCTGAGGCCGCGTTGATTGAGTTTCACCGCAACGCTCTGCGTCACATTCCATTGCGCCAGCAGATTGCCTACGTCGATTGACCCGAGGCCGGTCGCACGGTCGTAGCCGGTGTCGAGCGTGAAACCCTGCAAGCCGCCGACAAGTGCGCTCGGGCCGGGCGTGCTGTTGTTGCACAGGCTTGGAATCGCGAGCGAGCAATCAGCGACGCCGCTGCTCGCGAAGGTCGCATCATGAAAAACATGGTTGGCCGGATTGGCCGCCAGTGCATACAGACGCGGATTGAGATTGGCTTGCGGCGCGCCGATTTTCTGATTGAGCAAGGCTGCAACACCGGCCATGCTCGGTGCCGACGCCGAGGTTCCGCTGGCGACGAGAAAACTGAAACGCCCCGCCGAAACCGCACAGGAACCGCTTTGCGCCGCGAGGCAGGTGAAGTAGCCATCGTGCCGCGACGCAGTGAACGACACGTCAGGCGTATAGCGGCCCTGATTGCCCGGCACACCGATGCCCACCTGCCACGATGGTTTGGCGACATAGAGGCTGACTCCGCCACCCGTTGCGCCCAATCGAGCGACACCGCTGTCGTTCAGAGGCTCGTTCCACGCGCCTTCCGGGATGTAACCCAGAGCGGACAGGTAGTGCGCGCTGCTATTCACCGACC
>JBDSFA010000169.1:0-9449 GCA_039919785.1 Dokdonella sp.
CGGCGTGAACATCGCGGTCGGCACGCCCATCATGTGATAGCTGACGGCGCTGAACCAGTCGAGGTTGGGGAACATCTTCTTGATCTCCCACATCGTCGACTCGAGCCGTTCCGCGATGTCGAACATCTTCATGTTCTTCTGCGTTGCCGACAGCTCGCGCGCTACTTCCTTGATCACCTTGTTGCGCGGATCGCTGACGGTGTAGACCGGATGGCCGAAACCGATCACAACTTCCTTGCGCTCGACCCGCGCGCGGATGTCCGCTTCAGCTTCTTCCGGCGTGTCGTAGCGTTTCTGGATTTCGAACGCGACTTCGTTGGCGCCGCCATGCTTGGGGCCGCGTAACGCACCGATTGCACCGGCGACAGCGGAGTACATGTCGCTGCCCGTGCCCGCAATCACGCGCGCTGCGAACGTCGAAGCATTGAACTCGTGCTCTGCATAGAGAATCAGCGAGGTGTGCATGGCGCGCACCCATAGATCGCTTGGGTGTTCGCCATGCAGCAGATGCAGGAAATGGCCGCCGATCGAATCGTCGTCGGTCTCGACCTCGATGCGTTTGCCGTTGACGGCGTAGTGATACCAGTACAGCAGGATCGAACCGAGCGACGCCATCAGGCGGTCGCCGATGTCGCGCGCGCCGGGATGATTGTGATCGTCCTTCTCCGGCATCGCGCAACCCAGTGCGGAAACCGCCGTGCGCATCACGTCCATCGGGTGTGCCGACGCTGGCAGCTGCTCGAGAACTGCCTTCACCGATGCCGGGATTCCGCGCAACGACTTCAGTTTGGTCTTGTAGCCGGCCAGCTCCGCGCGCGTCGGCAACTTGCCGTGCACGAGCAGATGAGCGATCTCCTCGAACTCGCAGGTCGTCGCGATATCGAGGATGTCATAACCGCGGTAATGCAGGTCGTTACCGCTGCGGCCGACCGTACAAAGCGCAGTGTTGCCGGCGGCGACGCCGGAGAGGGCGACGGATTTCTTCGGTTTGAATGGGGCCGCAACTTCAGTCATGGGGTTCTCCGGATTCGATGCGCGGCCCGGAGGCGACGCACGCTGTCGTTGTCTTCAATCTCAATCGTTCAATGCATCAATATCGGCGATGAGCGTGCATAAATCGGCAGGCGTGCCGCTCGGGCGCATACGCATCGCGCGATTGCCGTCGATCCCGCATTCGCCCAGCGCCGTGCCGTCGTCGAGCGGAATGCCGAATCGATTGCCCGGTTCGTTGAGGTGTAGACCGGACGCAATAGCGCAACTACGCCGATCAACGCCGCGATCAACGCGACCAGTGCGTCCCAATAGCGTGCCCGCGGGACCTTGGTGATCAATGTGTAGCCCGCCTCGGACATCGGCTTCAGCCTTCTGCCTTTCCGCTGGCGAACAGCGTGTCCAGTTTCTGCTCGTAGGCGTGATAGTCGAGGTACTCGTACAACTCGTTACGCGTCTGCATCGTCGGCACCACGGCTTTCTGGGTGCCATCGCGACGCACAGTCTCGTAGAAGTTTAGCGCGGCCTTGTTCATCGCACGATATGCGCCACAGCAGTACAGCACAATGTCAACGCCGGCCGATTTCAATTCGTCGGTCGTGAACAACGGCGTCTGTCCGAATTCGGTGATGTTGGCGAGAATCGGCACCTTCACCGCATCCTTGAACTGGCGGTACTGCTCCAGCGTGTAGATCGCTTCGGGAAAGATCATGTCAGCACCGGCCTCGACGCAGGCAAGGGCGCGCTCAATCGCGAGCTCGATGCCCTCCACAGCCATCGCATCCGTGCGCGCCATGATCACGAACCCCGCATCGTGGCGTGCATCGACGGCCGCCTTCACGCGGTCGACCATTTCGTCCTTCGACACGATCGCCTTGCCGGGTCGATGCCCGCAGCGTTTCGCAGCGACCTGGTCCTCGATGTGCAGCGCACCCGCACCCGCCTTGATCAGCGAACGTACCGTGCGCGCGATGTTGAAGGCCCCACCCCAGCCGGTGTCCACGTCGACCAGCAACGGCAGGTCGCACACATCGGTGATACGGCGAATGTCGGTCAGCACATCTTCCATCGTGCTGATGCCAAGGTCCGGCATGCCGAGCGAATTCGCAGCGACACCGCCGCCGGAAAGATAGATCGCGCGGAAACCGGTCCGCTGAGCCATACGCGCTGCATACGCGGTGATCGCGCCTACGACCTGCAGCGGACGTTCCTCGGCGACGGCGGCGCGGAACTTCGCGCCGGCAGACTGGCTGTTCATCGTTCGGACTCCAAAAATTCGCAGCCGGCTGGCAATCCAGTTGGCCTGCTATCCGTCATTTTAACCCGCCAGACGGTCGCGAATGGCGCCTTGGCCAATGCTTTCAATCACCCGTTTCGCGGAGTCCTTGATCTGGGATGTTTCCACTTGCACGACGAGCGCGGCAAACGAAGACAGCGAGCAAGGAGCCGCGCGCAGGCACCAATGCGCTGCAACAGATCATTGCCGCCGAGCGCAGAGGGAATCGCAGTGCCGAAATGTCGCGCTACCATCGGCGTCAAGCGGTTTCAAGCGCACGGGCGATCGCATCCCAAATGGCTGCGTTCTCCTGTTCTGGCTCAGGTGGCTCCGTGCAGCTTCCTGTAGACCGCAGATGGCTCCGTTGGTGCGGTGCCAAGCCATTCGCCTATCGGCGCCGGCCTTCCAAGCAGATAACCCTGACCGAACTCACAACCCATTTGCACCAGTGCCAATCGCTGCGCCGGCGTCTCAATGCCTTCAGCGACCACCTGGATATTCAGTGCGCGGGCCAGTGCGAGGATCGCCGCAACCACCGTTGTCGTTGTATGCATGCCTTCGTCGAGCGCTTGCACGAATGAACGATCGATCTTCAACATGCGCAGTGGCAGCGAGTGCAGGTAGCTGAGCGAGGAGTATCCGGTACCGAAGTCGTCCAGCGCCGCGCCGACACCGACGCGGCGCAGCCGCTCGAGTGTCGCGCGCACCTGCTGTGGATCGTCCAGCAAGGATCCCTCGGTTACTTCCACGATCAATCGCGTGGGAGGCAAGCCGGTATGCTCGAGCAGGCGCAACAGGCGTCGATCGAAATTTGCGTGGCGCACGTGCAGCGCCGAAACATTCAGGGTAAGAAACGTCTCGCGATCGCGGATGCGTGCGAACGCCCGGCAACTCGCTTCAAACATGCGCCAGTCGATCGCCTCGATGTGGCCGCTGTCTTGTGCGACCTTGAGGAATCCGGTCGGGCCAATTACGCCGTCATGCGGATGATTCCAGCGCAGCAACGCTTCGTAACCGACGATCTGGCCAGTGTCGAGACGACAGATCGGCTGCATGTGAGGTTCAAACTCGTCGCGCTGCAGAGCGCGGCGCAGCTCGCCTTCCAGAGTCAGCACATCAACGACATTGTTCGCCAGAGTCTCATCGAACAACTCGTAACGTTTACGTCCCATTTCCTTGGCGCGGTACAAGGCAAGGTCGGCATCGCGAAGCACTTCGTCGGCCATGATATAGCTGCCGTCACCGATGGCGATGCCGATACTGACCGACGGCTCGAGTTCCTTGCCTGCAACCTGCAATGGCTGCCCCAGCGTATCCAGCACGCGCTGGGCGACCGCCTGCGCCGCTTCGGTCGACTTCACGTCGGTAAGCAGGACCGCGAACTCGTCACCGGACAAGCGCGCCACCATGTCGGGCTCGCGCACGCAATCGTGCAGACGCCGCGCGACTTCCTTGAGCATTTCGTCACCGGCCAAGTGGCCGAGACTGTCATTGATCACCTTGAAGCGATCGATATCCAGATACAGCAGTGCGCAACGGCGACCCGGCTCACGCTGCAGCTGCGCCAACACGCGCTCCAGGCGGTCGCGCAGGAAGCCGCGATTGGGCAACCCGGTCAGCGCGTCGTGCATGACCTGGTGCTTGAGCTGGTCCTGCACGGATTCACGCTGCTGTATCTGCTCGCGCAGTTCGTGCGTGCGTTCCTCCACGCGCTGTTCGAGCTCCGCATACGCACGCTGCAGCGAGACGGCCGAACGCCGCCGATGGATGCTGTTGGCGATCTGCAGCGCCACGAAGCTCAACAACTCCTGGTCGGCCGCGCCATAGGCCGTCGTTGTGGTGTAGCTCTGAACGACGACCAGGCCGATCACCTGGTCACCCACCCGCAGCGGCACCCCCAACCAGCATTCGGCCAGTGGGCCAATCCGCTCGACATCGATTTCGCCCGCGCGCGCGAGTTCCTCGATGTGCGCTGGTCCGCCCAACAGGGGTTCGCCATGGCGCAGCACATACTCACTCAAGCCACGTCCGACTTCGCGCGAAACGCTGCGCCGCTGACCGGCATCCACGTAGTATGGAAAACCAAGAAAACGACGGTCGTCGGAAAGCAGGCCGATGAAGAAATTTTCCGCATTGATGAGTTCGCCGACCGCAGCATGCACGCGCTGATAGAACTTGTTCTCGTCGATGTCGGCAGTCGCGAGTTGTGCGATGTGGAACAAGGCCGACTGCAGAAGTTCGGAACGCTGGCGCTCCAGCACTTCCTGCTGTAATCCACGATTGGCTTCGGCCAGCTCCAGTGTGCGCGAGTGCACGCGTTGCTCCAGGTCGTCCTTGCTTTGCTTGCGTTCCAGCGCAGTGAGGATATGACTGCCGACAAATTCGAGCAGCAGGCGATCCTCAAAGCTGAATGCGATGCCCTGTTCATAGCTCTGAACAACCAACGCGCCTTGCGCCTTGCCATCGCGCAACATCGGTACGCCGAGCCAGTCGACGCTGTCGGGGCCGCTCATCACCAATGGGCCGGAGACCTGGCGTCGCAGTTGGTCGGTGCTGCCCATCAACGCCTTGCCGTCAACGATCAGATACCAGGTCAAGGTACGTTCGCGGGTCTTCATCGGAATGACTTCCGCTGTGTCAGGCGCCTCGGTGTCCTCAGCGTCAACGTAGTACACGAAGCGCAGACTCTTGCCTTCGGCGTCGTGCCATACGATGAAGAAATTCTCTGCATACATGAGCGTGCTGACGACAGCATGGATGCTGCGCAGGATGTCCGCCATGTCCCGATCGGAACTGGCAAGCTCGGAAATCGCGAACAACGCGCGCTGTACCGTTTCGGAATGCTCCAGCTGTTTGTTCGAGTGATGCAATTCGGCCAGCTTCAGAGCGCGGCGAAAATGTTGCACGGCAATCTGCAGCCGTTCGTTGATCGATTCGATCAGCGCCTGGGGTGCCGGCTCGTTGTCGAATTCCACCAGCAGCACCGCGCGCTCTTCCGCATGCAGCAGCAAGGCCAAGTGCCGGCCGTGGATCGCGAATGTATTCGCGCTGCGCAGCAAGGCCAGCGCACGCCGCAAATCATCGCTCGACGGCGCGCCTCCCAACGTGCTCTCGAAAGTCTCCGGCACGTCGGCCGACCACACCACGCTGGCAGCCCGGCATCCCACATGGGAGCGAGCGAGATCCGCGATCGCGCCAGCGATCTGCGCCGGCGCGGTCGCCTCGGTCAAGCGGGTCAGCCATTCGAGCTGGCGTGAGTCGGATTGCGACATGGATTCAGGCATTGACCATTATGCTCGCCGAAACCGTGGACCTGACCGCAGCTTTGGCGCGGATGCGGGAAACCGAATATTCCGGGCGTGCCCGACAGGGGTCAGCACGAACCATACCCGATCGCGCATATCCTGCTCGGAAACCATCCGAGCCCCACCATTCATGCGAGCCTGGCTGTACCGGCGCCGCTCAGCGCGACGCCGTTTCACGACCGGCCATCATCTGCCGGCCCTGCTTTACGTCGCTTTCGATGGAATACCGCTCATCGTCTCTGTGCAGATCGCCCGGAGAGTGGATATCGGCAATCAGTGCTTCGCGAACAGGTGTTCGACGCCGGCGCGTTCTTCGCGCAATTCCTTGTCCGTCGCATCCATGCGCTCGCGCGAGAATGCATTGATCTCCAGGTCTTGCACGATCGTGTATCTGCCGTCCTTCACGGTGACCGGATAGCCGTAGATCACTCCCGGCGCGATGCCGTAGGAACCGTCAGACGGAATGCCCATCGAGACCCAGTCGCCTTCGGCCGTACCCTTTGCCCAGTAGTGCATGTGATCGATCGCCGCCGACGCAGCGGACGCAGCGGACGAGGCGCCGCGCGCCTTGATGATCGCCGCTCCGCGCTGCTGTACGGTCGGAATGAAGGTGTCTTTGTACCAGGCTGTATCCACGAGATCGGTCGCGGCCTTGCCCTTCACCGTCGCGTGGTGGATGTCCGGATACTGGGTCGAGGAATGGTTGCCCCAGATCGTCATCTTCTTGATGTCAGTCGTGTGGGCGGATGTCTTTTCGGCCAGCTGCGACAACGCACGGTTGTGGTCGAGACGGACCATCGCGGTGAAGCAGCTGGGGTCCAGCGAAGGCGCGTTCTGCTGCGCGATCAGCGCATTCGTATTGGCCGGGTTGCCGACCACGAGCACCTTGACATCACGCTTGGCATGATCGTTGAGGGCCTTGCCCTGCGGCGCGAAGATCGCACCATTCGCTTCGAGCAGGTCCTTGCGCTCCATGCCAGGTCCGCGCGGGCGCGCACCGACCAGCAGCGCGTAGTCCACATCCTTGAATGCGACGTTGACGTCGTCGGTTGCGACCACACCCGCGAGCGTCGGGAAAGCACAGTCATTGAGTTCCATGACCACACCCTGCAGTGCAGGCAGCGCCGGCGTGATTTCGAGCAGATGCAGGATTACCGGCTGATCCGGGCCGAGCATGTCGCCAGCGGCGATGCGGAACAGCAGGGCATAACCAATCTGGCCGGCAGCACCGGTGACGGCAACACGAACGGGGGCTTTCATCGACAGACTCCTTAAACTTGCATGAGTCGGGCACGCGCGGTGGGCATGCCCTTCCAGTTGGATCGAGGTGACGGCATGCGCGATGGCACGCCGCCTTGATCAGGCGAGTTCGGCGAAGAACTCGCGGAAACGTTTGAGACCTTCCGGCAATTGCGCCGTCGGGCAGGTGTAGGAAATGCGCAGTGCATTGGGATCACCGAACGCGGATCCCGGCACGCAAGCGACGCCTTTGGCTTCCAGCAGTGCGTTGCAGAAATCGACGTCATTCGCGATTTTTGTACCGCCATGGTTCTTGCCGAACGCGCAGGAAATGTTCGGGAACACGTAGAACGCTCCCTGCGGACGCGGGCAGACGACGCCCGGAATTGAATTCATTATCGCCATGACCTGGTCACGCTTGGCCTGGAATTCGGCGCATTTCTGCGTCGGCACATCCTGCGGACCGGCGAGCGCCGCAACCGCTGCAGCCGTGACGATTTCCGGAATGTTGGTGATGTGGTTCGAATTCATCGTCGTGATCGCCTGCGCCACAGTCTCCGGGCCGGTCACGAACCCGACACGCCAGCCCGGCATGCCATAGGTCTTGGAGATCGAGTCGACGTGAATCACGCGGTTGCGAAGTTCCGGCCGCGCATTGACGAAGTTGTGATAGCCGACCCCGTCGAAAACCATGCGGTTGTAGATGTCGTCGCACATGATCCATACGTCCGGATGTTTGACGAGAACATCGGCGAGCGCCGCGATTTCGTCTTTCGTGTACACCATGCCGGTCGGGTTCGACGGATTGTTGAACAGGAACACCTTGACGCCCGGCAGCGCCGCATCGAGCTGCGCCGGCGTGAGCTTGTAGTTCTGCTCGGCCGGGCATGGCATCAGACGGATCTTCGCGTCGACAATCTCGGCGATATCGACATAGCTGGTCCAGTACGGCACTGGAAACGCGATCGTGTCACCTGGATCGAGCAGCACTTCCGCCAGGTTGTAGAGCACTTGTTTCGCGCCGATGCCGGTCGAAACGTTCTTGCGCGTGTACCCGCTCAGGCCGCTGCCTTCCAGATGCTTCAGGAACGCATCAAGCAGGGCGTCGGAGCCTCGGTTCGAACCGTACTGGCCGCTGTCCTTTGCGAGGGCGTCGCGTACGGCTGCATACACATGGTCGCCGGGCAGGAAATTCGGCACGCCAATCGAAAAACTGACGATGTCGCGGCCGGCAGCCTTGAGCTGTTTGGCCTTTTCGGCAACAGCCATGATCGCGCTGGGTTTGGCGCGGCTCATGCGAGCGGCAAGAGTGAGCATGCAAGTCCTCGTGGCTGGAAATTCGGCTCGAAAAACCTGAAAATTCTATCACACCGTGGTGGACCAGCCGGCGCTGTCTGCAGAATTGTGGTGAATCACAGCGACGCAACAAGCCTGGCGCTGCGCACCTGCGCTACAGTGGGCTTTGTCTCCAACCTGAGGAGTTCCATGAACTGGTTTTGGATGTTCATCGTTGGCCTGATCGTCGGAGTCGTGGCGAAATTCCTGATGCCGGGCAAGGATCCAGGTGGTTTCATCATCACCGGCCTGCTCGGCATTGCCGGCATGTTCCTCGGCGGTTGGCTCAGCAGCGTGATCTTCGGCAATCATCTGTCGGCAACCGGCTCGATTGAGCCTTCCGGCTTCATCGGCGGCGTCATCGGCTCGCTGATCCTTTTGGCGATCTACCGCGTATTCAAGCGCAACACCGCCTGATCGACGCAGAACCTGCGTAGTTGCGCGAGATCGCCCCGCCACACGCGGGGCGATCTCTTTCGCGATGCATTCTCAGCCAGCCTTGAAACCCGCGGCGTCGAGCGCCGCATTCCAGTTCACGATGCGTGCGGCTTCCTGCGCGAACAACGGCTCGGCGTCGCCGTGGATCGTGATCGACTTGATCTCGTCGCCGCCCTTGATCTTGTCGACAATCACCTGATCCGCCGCGCCGACGATCGCACCGAACACGGTGTGCTTGCCGTCAAGCCATGGCGTCGCGCCATGCGTGATGAAGAACTGGCTGCCGTTTGTGCCCGGCCCCGCATTCGCCATCGACAGGATGCCGGGGCGGTCATGCTTGAGGCTGGCCACGATTTCGTCGCCAAACTTGTAGCCCGGCCCACCGGTGCCACTGCCCTGCGGGCAGCCGCCCTGGATCATGAAATCCGGGATGACACGATGGAAGGTCTTGCCGTTGTAGAAACCGCGCTTGGCGAGGTTGGCGAAACTGGCAACCGTCATCGGGGTCTGACTAGCAAAAAGGCGCACATGGATGGTGCCGTAATCGGTCGCGATTTCGGCGGTGAGTTCGGGCAGGGTCGACATGAGAATTCCCTTGGTTGGAGAAGGTCGGTTGGGCGAAAAAGACGCGAAGCCTAACCGATTCGATCGCCGGTTGCCCCGTGTTGAGGGTGCAGGCGACGCCCGCCACGCGGTCAGGCTATAATGATCGGCTAATTGCCGGCACTTGCCGCATCTTCCCCAGCACGGCCCGCTTCTGACGGCCGCAGGTTATCCCGATGTCCATCGAAAAGCTCCGCAATATCGCGATCGTCGCCCACGTCGACCATGGCAAGACCACCCTCGTCGACTGCCTGCTCAAGCAA
>JBDSFA010000329.1:0-2247 GCA_039919785.1 Dokdonella sp.
CGCCGGAAGAAGCGATGGCAAGGGAATTTGTGGATTTCTCAAAACGTGTTGCACTTGATTCTTGAGACCAAGCTGACTTGGTCTGGGAAGATTTTGGGGGATGGGGAGGTGTGGGTTGTCAGTGCTAGTTACGAATTTTGATAGGTAGGCCAAAAAACGGTGCCAGAAAATGGGGTCCAGAAAATGGGGTCAGGTTCACTTATTGGCCAAATAGCCGGCCATATTCGCGAAGTAACGTCAGTGCTTGAATGATCACCTGAGCAAGTCTCACTGGGCCGTTACAGCCGAAACAAACGCCGCGCGTTAAGCGTGGTCGCTTCACCGACCGCCGCAGCGCTGTCGCCTCGCAGCGTCGCCACGTGTGCGAGTACTTCAATCAAGCGCGCCGGCTCATTGCGCTCGCCTCGGTGCCCATCCAGCGGCTGGTCCGGTGCGTCGGTTTCCAGCAGCAGGTACTCGATCGGCATCTGCGCGACGATCGAGCGCAAACGTTTGGCACGTGCGTACGTCACCGGTCCGCCGATGCCAATACAGAAGCCGAGCTTCCACAACAGGCGCGCTTGTTCCTCGCTACCGGAGAAGCTGTGCACCACACCGCTGAGTCCGCCGACCTTGCGCAAGGTCGCTATGACTTCGTCGACGGCGCGACGCGCGTGCAGGATCACCGGCAGTTCGAATTCGCGCGCGAGTTCGAGTTGGCGCAGGAAGTACATGCGCTGCGTGTCGTGATCGAGGTCGTCGATGAAAAAATCCAGGCCGCATTCGCCGACCGCGACAGGGCGTTCCTTCTCGAGCCACCCACGCAGCGCCGCCAGATGCTCAGGCTGATGCTCGGCGAGATACATCGGGTGCAGGCCGTAGGCGGGATACAGATCCGGTGTCGACGCGCAAAGCCCGCGTAATTTTTCGAATCCTGCCAACGCAACGGCTGGAACGATCTGCGACATCACGCCGGCGTCGATCGCGCGGGCGACGACATCGGCACGATCGGTATCGAATTGCGCTGCATCGAGGTGGCAGTGCGAATCGATCAGCTCCGGTGCCGCATATTCGCTCATCGATGCGAGGAGCGATCCCGAAGAATCGCTGGAATGGCACGGGTTGAGTGAGCCTGAACCGGCGCGCTCGAAATGTCGCCACCTTGCAGGGTGGTTGTGCCGGTGCTCGCGGGATCGAGCCAGTCGTGCAGTCGGGACGCGGAACTGGCGCCGTTCCACGCAACCGCGAATTTGCCGTAGCAATCGGTGCTCGCATTCGGTTGATTCGGTGCCATGCTGCTGCAGGCTGCATCACCTCCGGTCAGTGTTCCGATCAGCAATCGTGCGCGCGAATCGTTACCCGCTGCAATGAAGAGTCCCGAGCCGGACGAACCACTCTCGGTCGTGCCTTGCGTGTAGGGGCCGGTCATCCAGTGCGTGTCCGGCGGGCCGTTGACGACGCAACTGGCGATCGTTGAGGGCGCTGGGCCGGCGGTGATCTTCTTCACGTCGCCGGAAGGATGGTGGATCCCGATAGTCGCAGCTGGCTGCGCGCCGCTGGCGTCCCATCCGGCGTAGTAGGGACCCCACGCTGTCGGCGGCGACTGCGTGAGCTCAACCAGGCTGAAATCGACATCGGCGCGTGTGGCACGCAGCGTCGCGCCGTGCAGATCGTCGCCGAAGAATCCGCCGGCGGGCGCGACCAGCGCTGCACACTGGGTCGACTGGTAGTTCCAGTAGATCACCATCGACGCCGCTTCAGTGGGCGTGCCCGCGCAATGCGCCGCTGTGATGAAGTAGTTCCTGCGGTCGCGCGGCACGTCCGCGAGCAAGGTGCCGCTGCACAGGTAGGAGTTGTGATCGTCGTCGGCGACGTATTCGTAGTATCCCACCGCACTGATCTCGTTCGGATAGGACTGTCCAAGCGGGCAGGCGACGTTGATATTGCAGGGGCCCGCCGCGCCTGGGCCGGGGTCGCCGCTTTTTTCGCGCCGGAACAGATCGCGAAAGCCGACGCCGACACGGCTCAGCTGCAACATCCCCGGTGCAAATGCCGCGTTGGTTGGCAGATGCAGTTCGATCGTCGCTGTGTCGCCTGGAATCGCCGGCGTATTGAAGCTGGCGTCCGCTGCGTCGGCTGCAATGTAGGGTCCCTGGTAGGCATCATCGGCGCCGATCACATGCAGCGTTGCGCCATCCGGCAGTGCGAAATGCGCGAAGCCAAGGTGCAGGTCGGTCGCGCCTGCCGCGCGCACGCGGACACGCCAGA
>JBDSFA010000115.1:0-4544 GCA_039919785.1 Dokdonella sp.
ACCGCCAGGCGTGGTCTTTCCTCGATGGGACGATCGACGCGACGACCTTCCGCGACCACGCGATTTTCGCCACGCGCCAGCTCGCCAAACGTCAAATTACATGGCTGCGCAGTGAGGTCGATGCGCGTTGGTTCGAACCAGATCGCGACACGTTGCGCGAAGATGCGCAAGATTTGATCAGACGTTTCCTTCCGCAATACACAGCATTATGATCAATAGTGTGAGCCGAGCCCATTTTCTTCACAGGAACAAATCGTTAAGATCGGGCGAAGCTGAATATTGGTTGAATCGGCGCAACGCATGGGGCCAATGGCTTGCGTTGTGATTTTTACCGATTCAGGATTTCGTTGCCGGAGAAGAAGACCATGTCCAAGGGGCAGTCGTTGCAGGACCCGTTTCTGAACGCACTACGGCGCGAGCGCGTGCCGGTGTCCATTTACCTTGTCAACGGCATCAAGTTGCAGGGCACGGTGGAGTCGTTCGACCAGTTCGTCGTTTTGCTGCGCAATACGGTGAGCCAGATGGTCTACAAGCATGCGATATCGACCGTCGTGCCCTCGCGCAACGTGCGCGTTACCGGCCCGGATGGTGTGCTGCACGGTGGCGATGCTCCTCATACGCCGAGCGGTACAGGCCCCGTCGAGGCACCGGATGAGACCGGCGTCTGAATCCAACTGATGGGCGCGAGGATGCGGGCGATCTTGAATCTGTCCCGAGCGGCCGCATTGAAGACGTCCACTTCGAGGTAATTCCCGCTGTTCGAACGATCAAAAAAAGGTGAACGTGCGCTGCTGCTCCTGCCGCAGGCGCCGGGCAAGCATGACGAGCTGGCAATGGAGGAGTTCGCCGAACTCGCGCGCTCCGCAGGGGCAACCGTGGTCGGCACACTGGCCGCACGCGTCGACCGCCCGAATCCGCGTTATTTCGTTGGCACGGGCAAGGCCGAGGAGCTGCGTCAGCATCGGCATGCGCTGGATGCGGACCTGATCCTCGTCAATCACGCATTGAGTCCGGTGCAGGAGCGCAATCTCGAAAAACTTACCGAGTGCCGCGTGGTCGATCGCACGGGTCTGATCCTCGACATCTTCGCTCAGCGTGCGCGCTCGCACGAAGGCAAGCTGCAAGTCGAGCTCGCCCAGCTCAAGCACATGTCGACACGCCTGATCCGCGGCTGGACCCATCTGGAACGCCAGCGCGGCGGTTCGATTGGCTTGCGCGGTCCCGGCGAAACCCAGCTCGAACTCGATCGCCGCCTGCTCGCTGATCGCGTGAAGCAGTTGCAGAAACGCATGCTGAAAGTCGAAACGCAGCAGGCGACCGCGCGGCGTGCGCGCCAGCGCAATTCGCTGCCGGTGGTGGCGTTGATCGGCTACACGAACGCGGGCAAGTCCACGCTGTTCAATGCGTTGACGGGGTCTTCCGTCTACGCCGCGGATCAGTTGTTCGCGACGCTCGACCCGACCTTGCGCCGCCTGGACGGGCTCGACTGCGGACCGATCGTGCTGGCCGATACGGTCGGTTTCATTCGCGACTTGCCGCATGACCTCGTCGCCGCATTTCGTTCGACCCTTGCCGAAGCGCGCGATGCCGACCTCCTGTTGCACGTGATCGATGCGTCGGATCCGGAGCGCGACGATCGCATCGCGGATGTCGAGGAAGTGCTGAAGGAAATCGGCGCCGATGATCTGCCGCAGGTATTGGTTTACAACAAGATAGATTTGATGGGTGGTGGTGGCGCGGCCGGCAGCGAAGATGACGCTATCACGGTCGAACACGGCGCCCACTTGTCCGGCTCCGAAGCGCGTGTCGATCAGGTCAACGGCGGCGAATTGCCGCGGGCCTGGGTCTCGGCGAAGGAAGGCCGTGGCATCGATGGCCTGCTGCAAGCGATTGCCGGGCGGCTCGGTTCGCAACGTATCTCCGCCGAGCTGAGCCTGCCCGCGAGCGCGGGCCGCCTGCGCGCGCGCCTGCATGCGCAGGGACTGGTCGCCGACGAAAGCGCGGACGAGCACGGCTGGAAGATCCGCATCGATGCACCGCGTGCGCTGATTGAACCGCTGTTCGGCCTTCCGCACGGCGACGGCGCGTGGTTGCGGGAACGCCTGCTGGACGAGCCCTTGCTTGCCGCAGCCGATGCCCCTACCTACAATCCTGCGACAACCCCGCATTGACGGCGCCAACCGGCGCGTCGTTCCGGTCGGCGGTTGCCGCGGTGATCGAATAATCCGCATTCATTGAATCCTGGGCGTGGCGTGCGCCCGCGCGCGCAACGGCGAAAGCGAGGAAACGAACCAATGGCATGGAATGAACCCGGCAGCGGCAAGCAGCGCGATCCGTGGAAAGACAACGGTGACAAAGGCGGTGGCGGCGGTTCGATGCCCGACTTCGACGCTCTGCTGAAGCGCGCGCGCGATTTTTTCCATCGTTTGTTCGGTGGCGGCGCCGGTGGACCGGGCATTGCAGTGATCGGCATCCTGATCGCGTGGTTCGCGATCGACAGCGTGGTGCGCGTCGACGCGCGTGAAACCGGCGTGGTGCTGCGCTTCGGCCAGTTCTCGCGTTTGATGACGCCCGGCATCAACTTCAAGTTCCCGCGTCCGATCGAATCGGTGAGCAAGGTGAACATTGGCGTGCAGCAGACCACCGACCAGGTGCGCATGCTGACCCGCGACGAAAACATCGTGCTGGTCGATTTCAACGTGCAGTATGAAGTCAGCGATCCGCAGAGTTTTTCTTTCGGCGTACGCGATCCGGACCAGACCCTTGGCCAAGCCGCTGAAAGCGCGGTGCGTTCGGTCATCGGCAACAGCGACATGGACACGATCCTCTCCGGTCAGCGTGCCGAGTTGATGGTGAAAGCGCGCGAATTGCTGCAGGCGACGCTCGACCAGTACAAGACCGGTCTCACTCTGACTGAACTCAATTTCCAGAATGTGCGACCGCCGCAGGAAGTGAAGGACGCGTTCGATGACGCAAGTCGCGCCCTGCAGGACAAGCAGAAGATTGAAGAGGAAGCCAAGGCCTACGCGAGCAAGGTCGTACCCGAGGCGCGTGGAGATGCAGCGAGCGCGCGTGCCGAAGCGGAAGGCTACAAGAGCGAGCAGATTGCACGTGCGGAAGGCGATGCGCAGCGATTCAATCTCGTCGAAGCTCAGTACA
Source organism: Dokdonella sp. (assembly GCA_039919785.1). Taxonomy (GTDB): domain Bacteria; phylum Pseudomonadota; class Gammaproteobacteria; order Xanthomonadales; family Rhodanobacteraceae; genus Dokdonella_A. The sequence continues at coordinate 3,160 of JBDSFA010000115.1, forward strand.
AGGCGGCGCCGGAAGTCACGCGCAAGCGCCTGTACATCGAAACGATGGAGCAGGTCATCGGGCATACGCCGAAGGTCGTCGACCTGTCGTCCGGCAAGAACGTGCTTTCGCTGCCATTGGGCACGGACGCGCGCGGCGTGAGTCCCGGTGTTGCGGGTGCCGCGACCGTGATCAGTCCCGATTCGAAAGGAGCCCACTGATGCGCTTCGCATCCCTGGTGATCGCGTTGATTGCGGCCTTCATTGCCGCCAACAGCGTGTTCGTCGTCAATGAAGGTCAAACCGCGATCCTGCTCCAGTTCGGACGCATCGTGCGCACAGGATATGCGCCGGGCCTGCACGCGAAGCTGCCACTGATCCAGCAGGTGAACCGCTTCGACAAGCGCGTGCTCACGCTCGAGTCCGCACCGGAGCGTTACCTGACCTCGGAGAAGAAGGACGTCAACATCGACTTCTTCGTGAAATGGCGCATCGTTGACGCCGCGAAGTTCTATGTCTCCGTTGCCGGTGATGAGAAGTCGGCGCAGCAACGTGTCGTGCCCATCGTCAAGGAAGGCCTGCGCACCGCGATCAACTCGCGCACCCTGCGCGAACTCGTCTCCGGTGGACGTGCCGACCTCGCCAAGGACCTGGTCTCCGAAGCGAACCAGAAAACACAGAGCATGGGCATCGAAGTGGTCGACCTGCGCATCAAGCGCATCGACCTGCCCGAAGATGGCACGGTGATTGGTTCGGTCTACGAGCGGATGAAATCCGAGCGCAAGAAAGTGGCCAACCAGCTGCGCGCGGAAGGTTCTGAAACCGGCAAGACCATCACTGCCGATGCCGATCGCCAGGTGCAGGTGATCAATGCCGAAGCCTATCGCGATGCGCAGAAGACGCGCGGCGAAGGCGATGCCGCAGCCTCGCAGACCTATGCGGCCGCCTACGGCAAGGATGCGGAATTCTTCACGTTCTACCGTAGCCTCGAAGCTTATCGCGAGGCATTTGCCGTGCCAAACGGCACTCTCGTGCTCGACCAGAAATCGGAATTCCTGCGCTACCTGCAGGAAAGCAAATAATCCGTGCCTCGTGACCTGGCCGCCGCGCTATGCCTGGTGCTGGTGATCGAGGGCTTGTTTCTGTTCGTGTCACCGGCGTTGTGGAAACGCATGGCCGAACAGTTGCAACAAATCGATCAACGCACCCTGCGCATGGTTGGCGGGGGGATGGTGGTGATCGGATTGATCGCGTTGAAGATCGTGCATTGAAGCAAGATCCGAGTTGGGATTGAGTTGTGCGAGCAACTGCCTGTGGGAGCAAATGCCTGTGCGAGCAAATGCCTGTGGGAGCAACGGTCTGTGGGAGCGGCTTCAGCCGCGATGCTCTCCTCACAAGAAGCATCGC
>JBDSFA010000327.1:0-16194 GCA_039919785.1 Dokdonella sp.
AAGCTTATCCGCTGCGTATCAGCGTCCCGGTGCTGGATGCGATGCAGCGCTGGTCCAACGATGAACTGCGTTCGTTGAACGCGCAGATCGAATATGTCTTGCGCGATGCATTGCAAAAGGCCGGCCGGATGAAGCCGCCGCAGAAACCGAAAGCGATCGAGGGCGGTTCCGTGTGAGCCGCTCAACGCCGCTGGTACGCATCGCCTTTGTGCTCGGCGTTGCCAGCGCTATTGCAATCGCATGCGCGTTCCCTTACTTGCTCGCGCTCAATCCCGGCCTGCTCGAATCGTCGCCGGTTTCGCCAACTTTCCTGGTTGTCGCCCAAGCGGCCCAGACCGGCGTCATGTGTTTCCTGTTCGGCTGGGCCGGCCTCAAGCTCGGGGATCCGCTTGGGCTCGGCGCGCCCTGGCTGGCCGCGTGGCTTTACGGACGGTCGGGGCCGATCACAAGCAGTTGGCTGTCCGCCGCGCTGCTCGGCGCACTCGGCAGCATTGGGATCCTCGGATTAGTGGCCGTTTTCGGTGCAACGCCCGACATAGCAAGCACACATGTCGCTGCACCTTGGAAAGGCTTGCTCGCATCGCCGTTTGGCGCGATCGCCGAGGAAACCGCATTGCGCGTGTTTCTTTTGGGTAGCGTCGCATGGCTACTCGCGCGCACCACAGGTGGCGCGCCGCGCGCGTGGGTGATCGCAACCGCGATCGCAATCGCTGCCTTGGTTTTCGGCTTAAGCCATTTGCCGCTATTGGCTCGAATTGAGCCGCTAACGGCTGCGATTATCGCGCGCGCAATTATCTACAACTCTTTACTCGGTCTCGCGTTCGGCTGGCTGTACTGGAAGCGCGGCCTCGAACACGCGATGCTTGCGCACTTCTGCGCGGATCTGGTGGTGCATGTAGCCGCTCCGCTCGCAATGGGTGGCTGAGCTGCCACTCAGCTGCAATACAGATGGTCGTGCTAGCGTGCGCGACATCATCGATGGAGACGAACACATGCTGATACGAACGCTGGTGCTGGCCTTGTTGCTCGGCGCATCTCACGCGCACGCCGCACCGAAAAAACACAAGCCTGCAGCGCCGCCGGCGCAACAGACAGCGACTACACCCGATGCCATCGACATCGATGCGATGGCGCGTGCGAAGGACGCCAACGCCAATGCGGCTACCCCGGCCGAAGCGGCTGCGCAGAGCACAGTGACAGACGCACCGGTCGCACCCGCGGCAGCCGACACAGCCAGGGAAAAGGAAACCGCCGCATCCGCGCAAGACGAGGCAGCACCAGCCACGAATAGTGCCGCAACGCCCGAAGCCAGTTCGAGCGGCGTCCCGCCCCTGCTTGCACCGACCCCGGACGAGAGCGAACGCCGCCTCGATTCTGCGTGTGAAGCGCGTGCGACGGCACTGCTCGACGCTGCACAGAAGGGCGACTACACAGGCGCGACCAGGGACTTCGACGCGAAGATGCACACGGCACTTCCACCGGCAAAGTTCAAGCAGACCTGGGAATCGCTGGAAAAATTCGGCGCCCTGACCGCTCGCGGACAGAGCCACCTGGCCAAGGACGACGGCTACATCGCCGTGACGATCCCGCTGCTCTTCGAAAAAGCCAATCTCTATGCGCAAATCGCGTGCGGCAGCGATGGCCGCATCGCGGGTTTTTACGTCAAACCGCTGAACGTGCCGAAATCATGACGAAGCGGCGCTCGCACGCGCTGATCGGCGGATGGAGAACGTGAGCGTGGCAACGCCCGAGCCGCCCGCGCGCTGCGATGCGCAACAGCGTCGGACGATCCTGCATGAAGCACGCGCGCTCGGCGTGCCCGCCGACTACGGTAAAACACGCGGCTTGAACATCGTGCGCGAGCCGCGCGCGCTCGCGAGCATCGGTGTGGATATCCATGCCCGTGTGCAGTGGCTGGCACCGCGCGCTGCGCGCGCATTCGAGCGCATGCGCACTGCCGCCGCCGCGAATGCGATCGAACTGCAACTCGTGTCCGCGTTCCGCTCGGCGGAATATCAGTTGGGGATACTCAGGCGCAAACTCGAACGCAGCCAGTCGATCGACGAGATCCTCCGCGTCAGCGCAGCGCCAGGGTACAGCGAACACCACAGTGGCCGGGCGGTTGACCTGACCGCGCCCGGCTACCCTGCACTCGAAGAGACGTTTGAAACATCCCCGGCATTCGCGTGGTTGTGCAGGCGGGCATCGCAGTTCGGTTTCGCGCTGTCGTACCCGCGCGGCAATCCGCACCGTATCGCTTACGAGCCTTGGCACTGGTGTTGGCATCCCAGGTATCGCATGCGGGGAACTTCTGCGTAGCGTTCCTCGCCCGACTTCTTGCGCTGCGCCGGTGTGAGACTAGCGTCAGCGCATGCGAGGCACGATTTGCGCAATGAGCCGCTCGACAGCCTACCGGCGATCACTCACTCGACTTCGCGCCACGCATGCAGCGCGAGGGCAAACCAGCCGACAATAAAGGCGATTCCGCCCAGCGGCGTGATTGCACCGATCCAACGCGGCGCGCCGAGCGCGAGCGCATACAGGCTTGCGCAGAACAGCACGCTGCCAACGATGAAGGCGAATGCCGAACAACGCAGCGCAACGTTCGCGCGCTCGCGCGCGAGCAATCCGACCGCCAGCAATGCGAGCGCGTGCCAGAACTGATATTCGACGGCCGTGTGCCAGATCGACAGTGCGTGCTCATTGAGGACGTCCTGCAGTGCATGCGCGCCGAATGCGCCAAGCGCAACCGCCGTGACACCAGAAAGGGACGCCGCAAGCAGCGCTAGCCTTGCTGGACTCATGCCGGAAGCCAAATCGGAATCTTTCCTTGCTTGAAACTCACGCCGACACCTCGCGCTTAGGTCTGTGGGAGCAACTGTCTGTGGGAGCGGCTTCAGCCGCGAAGCTCTTGCGTGGACTTGCACCGAGCGCCACCATCCCCACCCAACCCTCCCCTTGAAGGGGAGGGCTCAAGCGTGCTGCCTTGAAGTCCTCCCCTTGAAGGAGATGGCTCAAACGCGTTGCGTCGGCAGATCGGGTCAGTGGCTGGATGTCGCCGCTTTCCTCACCGGCGCCTTCGCAGAACTCTCCGCAGGCTTCCTTTCTTCCAGCGGTTTCAACAGATCGTCGAGCGACTTGTTGATGTTCGCGTACTTGTACGCGGGCAATACGTAAGTCCAGTTGACGAAGCGTGCGTTGAGATCGGCGACTTCCTTGTTGAGCACAGCGAGACGATCCTCACGGTCCTTGGTTGGATCGCTCACGGCAAGCGGCTTGATCGGCTCATCGACGATTTTGGCATCCTTCGCCGTCGCAGGCTTCGCCGCGATCGCGGTCTCGAATTCGGACTTCGCTTTCTCCTGGCCTGCAGCGATGCCCTTCTCCGCCTGTGCGGCATCGATCGATGCCGCGAATTGCGCATAGTCCTTGCCGTCCTTTTCCCATGCCGTCGTGTCGATCACCAGACCGTCAAACAGCGCGTAACGCGCCTTCAGTGCCTTGTCGTCCGGCAGCACATCCTTCGCCGGCACGACATCGTCGAAGCGTAGGCCCGCCAATGTCGAGGCGAGGCCGTTGAGCGCAAATTCCGCGCCGGCCTCGCGGCCTTTTGGAACCTCGGCAAGCTTGAAGTTAGCGTCGGCTTCGGCGTCCTTGGCGACGCGCACGCCCTTGCCATCCGCATGCGTGATCGCGACCGATGCAACGCGGGTTGCGGCAATATCGACCAGATCTTTCTTCAACCAGTCCGCGGCGTTCTTCTCGACCGTGAGAATGCCAGAGACCAGCGAGCTCTGCGCGTCACCCACGCGTCGCACAAATGTGCCGCCGCCACGCGGGTTGGGGTTGCCGATGATCAACTTGAACGGTTGCGCCAGCCCGTCCAATTCAACTTGCAGGCCTTTCGCATCCTTCGCGTCGACGTCATCGACGCCGAGCGTTGCGTAATTGTCCTTGTTGGAGGTCTTCGCTTCGACATTCTTCGCATCGGCCAGCTTGAGCAGAAATTCGCGCAGCTTGCCCGTATCGACCGCGTAGCCACCCTTTTCCTTCAGGCTCCAGCCCTTGCCATCGCGCTCCAGCGTGGCCAGCGTCTTGCCTTCAGCACCGGTCACGACGAGCTTGCTGATGTCATTGACATGATCGTGCAGTTCGGGCACGACATAGACCGACGATTCACCGCCGCTTTCAGTACGCGGCGCATTCGCGCGATTCAGCATGATCGCCGCAACAATCGCGACAAGCGCAGCGACGGCAAGTCCGATCAGCGTCTTCTGGTTCATGCGTGTCCTCCCTGTGCCGTCCGGCGACGCTGACCGCGCCACCACGCAAACGCGAGTGCAGCGAGCGTAAGCAACAGCGGAATCAGCACGATGTTGATGAGCTTGAGCTTGGTACCGAGCGTTTCGATCTCGGCATCGAGCTGACGCCGCACTTGGCGCAGCTCCTTGCGAATTTCGAGCTTGCGCTTGAGGAAGTTGTCCAACTCGGATTTCTGCTCAGGTGAGAGAATTTGTGCCTGGTCTTTCGTTTTTGAGCCCTGCAGCTCCGTCAACTTTCGCTCGGTGTCGGACAGCTCCTTCTGCAGTTCCTGCTCCTTTGCGCGGAAGCGTTCGTCGGCGGTGCGCTTGAGCGCATCAACGGTGGTGAACGGCCGCTGCGAAGTGGCGCGACCACGGATCGAGATCAGGTCGCTGGAGCCCGCCATGTTGTCGAGCGCGTTGACCGCGAAGTCACCGTTGTTGGCGAATGCATTCATGATCTTCTGCCCGAAGAACGGTCGGATCTGCACCCATAGACGATCGCTGAGAATGTCGGTGTCAGCGACGAGAACAACCTGACCGTTCGCATCTTTCGACTCACTTAAACCTCCGGCTTCCTTGCGTTCCGGGAACGCCGTCTTGAACTTGCCGGTGAGGCGAGCGGCGATCACGAACGGCGCACCGGCAGGCTTGTAGCCAGCCAGCAATGAGGTCGGGTCCTGCAGCATGCGCAGCCGATCGCTGCCCACGCTCGCTGCATCCGACGTGCTCTGGATCAGTGGCGTGAGTTTGACATCCTTCGCGTCCTTGGCGAGGTCGAAGAAGCCGGCCGTCCAGACATTGATGCTTTCCAGATTCGCCGTGACGACGTCATCATGATTGAGTTCGGACTTGGTCAGAGCGAGGATGCCCGGATGACGCACGGGGGGCTGACCCTCGCCGGCACTGATCGGGGCTGCTCGGGCACGATCGATCACGACCTTGTGCGGGTCGTACTCGATGCTCCACGCCTTGAACAGTTTCGGCAGGTCCGAGGACTTGTCCGCCATCATCGCGGCCATCGGGTTATTCGGGTCGCCGCTGACTTGCTCCATGTCGGCATCCGGGTCGACAAACGCGAGCAGGTGGCCACCGCGCAAAACGAACTGGTCTATCGCGTACTGCGCATCGTCGGTGAGCTGTTTCGGCTGCACGACCACCAGCACATCAATGTCCTTGTCGATCGTCTTCAAAGTCGCCGGATCGATCTTGCGCAGGTCGAACATCTGCGCCCACTGCTGATCCACCGCCCACGCTTCGCGCATCTGGCGCGTTGCAGGGTCGAAGTCGGCTGCAATCGGCAGACTGGAAAGCAGGCCGACCACGGGCTTCTTCGGTGTCTGCAGCTCATGGATCAGCTTGGCAACGTCGTATTCGAGAAAGGCTTCCTTGTCCGGCTGCAGGAACGGGATCACCGACTGACCATTGGTCGAGTTGGTACCGGCAAGGCCGAAGAACACCTTGTCGCCCGCCGCCGTCACCGGCACCGACTGCAGACCAAAGCTCGTCGCACGATCTTCGTCTTCGGAGAACGGCAAGGGGTCGATGACTTCGAGCTTGATCTTGCCGCCCGAGCGCGAAGCCATCTCGCCGAGCATTTCACGCACCTGGGTGAAATAGGTGCGCAGCTGCGGCAGGTCTTGCGTGCCCTTGTCCGAATAAAACAAATACAGATTGATGGGCTCGTCGATGGATTTGAGGATGTTCTTCGTGCCGGTGGACAACGTGTATAGATGCCCCTGAGTCAGGTCCGCACGCGCGCCGCGAAACACGACGTTGACCAGCAACATGACCGCGACGAACAACACGGCCAGCACCAGCAGTGCGGTACCGGAAAGGGCTTTGCGATTGAGTGTCATCGGGATCCCTCCTCAGGCTGCTTTCTTGAGATCGATGACCACGACGGTGGCATACAGCCATGCGCCGATCATCAACAGGAAATAAATCAGGTCACGCAGGTCGATGACGCCCTTGCTGATCGACGAGAAATGCGTGAGAAAACTCAGACCCGCAACCGCATCGACGACGCCCTGCGGGGCGATCGCGCGGAAGAAGTCGAGCACCAGTGGAAAACCCGCAAGCAACAACAGAAAGCAGATCACGACGGTCAGGATGAATGCGACAACCTGATTGCGCGTCGACGCCGAGATGCACGAGCCTATCGCAAGAAAGGCGCCGGCCATCAGCAACGAGCCGAGATAGCTCGCGAATATCACGCCGTTGTCCGGGCTGCCGAGATAATTCACGGTCAACCAGATCGGGAAGGTAAGCACCAGCGCGATTGCGATGAACGCCCACGCGGCGAGGAATTTGCCGAATACCGCCTGCCACATCGTGATCGGCAAGGTGAGCAGCAATTCGATCGTGCCGCTTTTGCGTTCCTCGGCCCACAAACGCATCGAAACCGCCGGCACCAGGAACAAATACAACCACGGATGAAAATTGAAGAACGGCTGCAGGTCGGCTTGGCCGCGCTCGTAGAAATTACCCAGATAGAACGTGAATGCGCCCGAGAGCAGCAGGAAGATCACGATGAAGACGTACGCGACCGGTGTCGCGAAATAGCTGCGCAATTCGCGCTTGAAGATGGTGGCGACGCCATTCATGCGCGGGGTTCCATGCGAGTCAACGGGAACGAGCATTGCGGCTGAAGCCGCTCCCACATGATCTTTTTCATGTGCGTGCCTCCTTGCCAGCCGCGCCCTGGGTAATCGTGCGGAACACTTCGTCGAGGCGCCCCGCTTCAAGCGCAAGCTCGCTGACGATGACACCCTGCGCCTTCAATGCATCGCCGACAGCCACGAAGATCGAACGGCCCGGCTTTGGGAATGCGGTGATGCGACCGTCCTGCGGATCGACTTCGATCGACGCGACGTCCGCGACCTTCGACAACGCGTCCCGCGCTTCCTTCACGTTCGGCGCGGTCAGTGAAACCGCCTGGTGGTAGCGCGAGCGGGCTTGGAGCTCAGCCGGCGTCGCGTCGGCGAGGATGCGCCCACCGGCGATGATGATCGCGCGATCGCAGACCGCGTGGACTTCTTCCAGCATGTGCGTCGAGATGATGATGGTCTTGTCGCGAGCCATCGAATTGATCAGGCTGCGCACTTCCTGTTTCTGGTTCGGGTCGAGACCGTCCGTTGGCTCGTCGAGTATCAGCACCTTCGGATCGTGCAGGATCGCACCCGCGAGGCCCACGCGACGCTTGAAGCCTTTGGACAAGGTGTCGATGGGTTGTTCGAGCACGCGATCCAGATGCAGGCGCTCGACCGCATCATCGAGGCGCTTCTCGCGCAGATCACCTTTCAACTCACGCACGTCGGCGATGAAGTCGAGGAACTCGCGCACGCTCATCTCGCCATAGCTGGGTGCACCCTCGGGCAGATAGCCGAGTGCGCGTTTCGCCTCCAGCGGTTGCGTCTCGATGTCGAAGCCGGCAACCGTCGCGCCGCCTGACGTGGGACTCAGGAACCCTGCAAGCATTTTCATCGTGGTCGACTTGCCGGCGCCATTGGGGCCGAGGAAGCCGAGTACCTGGCCGGACTCGACCTTGAAAGTGATCGCATCCACAGCGGTGAAGTCGCCGTAGCGTTTGGTGATCTGTCGTGTTTCGATCATCGTCGTCTATGCACCTTCTTGAAATGCATGAAATCCCGCCGACCTTGGCCGTACAGGTTGATTCTTGCGTTGGTGAGCGCTCGGGTTCCGTACAACGGTGTCGATCGGCTGCTGCTGCCGGTCGTCCCGCATCGGCGAGGAAATATCGAAGCGTCGCAAAGATTACCGCAAAGCTCGCGGAAAGTTCCCCAACATTGGTTCGGATGGTTTCATCCGCGATGCGGTTGCCTGTCGAAAACACCATCCCCACCTAAATCCTCCCCTTGAAGGGGAAGGCTTAGAGGCTGCCTTGAAGTCCTCCCCTTCGACGGAGAGCTTGATCGCTTTGAAGTCCTCCCCTTCAAGGGGAGGATTTAGGTGGGGATGGTGTCGCTCGGTGTAAGTCCATGCCAGAGCATCGCGGCTGAAGCCGCTCCCACAGACCGTTGCTCCTACAACATCAACGGTGCCGGATACTGGCGCCCGGCACGCAGGGGACGAAAGCATGGCGCATCGCGATAGAACTCTGCCGTCCCATTGTCACTGTGCCAGCCCGGAATGCCTGCCAACGGCAAGGGCCGCGGGTGTTGCGGATCGACGAGCAAATCGCCCACTCGAATAGCGCGCGCGATCCGCGCTTCAGCCTGTGCCCAATGCACGATGAGCGCGCCCTCTGCCACGCAGCGCGCTTCGATCTCGCCTGTGTCGACTCGGACCGCAATGGTCTTCGCTGTCGACAACGCGTCGCTGCCGTAGAACTGCCGTTCGAGCAGCGCATGCCCGAATACCGTGACCGCAATGCGCGCGCCCCAGGCAGCGCGTTCGCGCAAGAACAACCCGGACCAGTCATGCGCATCCCACAATGCGAGCAAGGCCGGATCGGCGCACCACACAATCGCACCCGCTTCGTCGAACTGGGTCATCGCACACTGCCCGCGTGTGCGTGACTTCGGCCCAACCTCGGTGATGTCGGCCACCTGACGTGCATTCAATGCATGCTTGAGAAGCGGATGGCGCAGCCACACCAGCGCATTGAATGCATCGTGCACATTGCCCGCGCGCGTCGCGAGGATGCCGCGCTCGGCAATGCGCGTTTCATAGTGCAGGCCGTCAGCCAGCAGGGCAGCATCCTGGATGCGCACCTGTGGGCGTGGGACATTGTCGACGGCGCGGGCCACATCGAACTGCCGCTGCAAGTCGGCAATTTGCGCCATACCGCTGCTGCTGACCGCAGGGAGATGCTCGGCCCACGCGCAAAGGAGTGGATGCGGCGATGCGCACCCGAGAGCGACCAAGTCGGCCCGCTGATTCATCTCGCAAACGGGTATTCCCAACGCAAGCTCCACCGGCTCCAGGCCTCAAGGCCAGGAATTCTGCCTGGACACAGTTTCGATGATACCGGCACGGCTTGCGTCGGCGCGCCGAAACCACAGAACGCGCCGCATTTCGAGTCGTCAGACGTGGCATGATCCGCGCCAGCGGCACCCGTGTCATCTGCGTGCAAGCGCGGTCAGCCGCGCAGGGTTGGGCGAGTACATGGCTGGCTTCGACGAGAAGGATCTGTTTGCAGCGGCGTACGCCGAACTGCATCGTATTGCCCACCGCGAACGTCGCCGTGCCAGCAATCCGCAGACGATCAACACCACCGCGCTGGTCCACGAGACCTGGTTCAAACTCCGGTCCGGGCTGGAAGCGGATGGGCTTTCGCGCAATGAATTCCTTGCGATCGCCGCGAGCGCGATGCGTCAGGTCCTCGTCGATCATGCACGCAAGCTCAATGCGGACAAGCGTCGTCACGTGACGGTGACCCTTGGCAAGGCCGATTCTGCCGACTTGATCCACGCACCCGTGCCAATGCTTGAACTTGACAGCGCCTTGTGCCGGCTCGCTGATATCGACGTGCAGATGGCCAGAATCGTCGACCTGCACGTGTTTTCCGGGCTCCAATTCCGCGAAATTGCAGATCTGGAGGGAGTGTCCGAGCGCAGCGTGTTCCGGCTCTGGCGCAATGCGCGCGTATTCCTCCTCGATCAACTCGTTGCATGAGCACGCCCGCCTCCGACTGGCCAGAGCTACTCGCACTGTTCGAACGCGTGGCGGACGCACCGCTTGCTGAGCGCGCTCGGCTGCTCAACGATGCCACCGTGGATCGGCCTGAACTGCGATCGCGCCTTGAACGCCTGTTGGCCCTCGACGCATCCAATAGCGATTTCGTCGCAGACGTCGCAGAGTGGCGTGATCACTTCGTCGACATGGCTGCCGACGAAGCCACGCCAAAGCGTATCGGCGCCTGGAAGATCGTACGCGAGCTAGGCGCTGGCGGCATGGGCCGCGTGTTCCTCGCCGAGCGCGCCGATGGTGAATACGAACAGCACGTTGCACTGAAGGTCATCCGTGGCGAGTTCACGACCGATGCGGCGATTGCACGCTTCGTGGCTGAGCGCCGTATCCTCGCCCGCCTCGATCACCCGGGCATCGCGAGTCTCGTCGATGGCGGCGTCACCGAACATGGGCGGCCGTGGTTCGCGATGCAGTATGTCGACGGTCACGCGTTACCCGACTATTGCACGCAGCTCGGACTGGGACTCGAGGCTCGCCTCGAACTGTTGATCGGCGTATGCGAGGCGGTCGCCTACGCGCACCGCCAGCTCGTCGTGCATTGCGATCTCAAACCCTCGAACGTGCTGGTCGACAAGAACGGCCAGTCGCGGCTGCTGGATTTCGGGATCGCGCGGCTAGTAGGCGCCGACAATGCGTCAGAAGTGACGCAACCCGTTGGGTTGACACCCGGCTATGCGGCCCCCGAACAGCTTGCCGGCAAGCCCGTCAGCGTTGCCACCGACGTCTATGCGCTGGGCGTGATGTTGCATGAACTGCTCGTCGGTGCGCGACCCTACGCGTCCACTGACGACACGCCAACCGCGATTGCCGTGGCGCAGGCGCAGGGCGAGCCCCCTGCGCCGTCAGTCGTCGCACGTAAAGATGGCCCGATTCCGGCACGACGGCTGCGTGGCGATCTGGACCTCATCACTCACAAAGCCCTGCGTCATGACGCCGCGCTACGTTACGCAGATGCCAACGAATTGGCGGAAGACTTGCGTCGCCACCTGGCCGGCTTTCCACTGCGCGCGCAACGCGCCAGCTCGATGCAGCGCACTCGGAAATTCGTCGGCCGCCATCGCCTTGCGGTCGGATTTGCCACCCTCGCCATCGTCGCATTGCTCGCGACAACGACGTTCGCCCTGAATCGCGGTCAGGCGGCGCGCCGAGAGGCGGCCAACGCAATTGCCGTGCGTGATTTCCTGGTCGGGATCTTCCGCAGCGCAGATCCCCGCGCCGGCAAGGGTGGCATCGACACGCGGATGCTGATCGACCGCGGCTCGGCAGGACTCGACGCCGCACTGAAATCACAACCGGAACTCGCTTCGAGCTTCGCGGAAGTACTCGGCCACGTGTACCTGCAACTGGCTGCCTATGACGAAGCGCAGGCCATGTTCGAGCGCGCGCTTGGGTTGACCAGTGAACGCTTTGGCGCGACCTCGTCGCAGAATGCGCCAATCCTGCGAGCGCTGGCGCAAGCATCGGCCGAGCGCAACCACCTCGATGATGCGAAGGGCATGCTCGCTCGCGCAAGCGCCATCGACGAACGTCAGCATGGCGCGGAGTCCACCCAGGCCATTGCGGACACGGCGGTCGCAGCCGACTTGGCGCAACGCGGCGGCGATCTCGAACGTGCACGAACATTGATCAGCAACAGCATTGGGCGCGCGCGCACCCTGCATCCGGGCGATCCATTGCAGTTGGCGAGCCTCCTCAATCAGCGCGCCAACACCGAGGAGGCAAGCGGTGCGCTCGACGATGCGGAACGCGACACCCACGAAGCGCTTGATCTTTTCCGTCAGCAAAAGGGCGAACAAAGCCTCGATGTCGCCGAGAACCTGATCAACCTTGGCGTGATCGCCATGCGTCGCGGCGATGCAAGCCATGCCGAGGCGATCTTCCGGCAAGGCTTGACCACTTATCGACGCCTGCTCCCCGCCGAACACCCGCTGATCGCTGACGCGATGACAAACCTTGCGCGTTCGCTCGATCGCGAAGGAAAACCCGATCAGGCCGAGCCGATCTATCTCGACGCGCTCACTCTGCAAAAGCACCTGTTCGGCGATGAGCACGCGGACGTGGCGACCACATTGAACAATCTTGCCGTGCTGTCTGTGGGTCGCAGCGACTACGCCAAGGCGCGCACGATGATGCAGCAGGTCGTCGACATCTGGACAAAGCTCGCGGGGGTTGCACATCCGCTCGCGCTGGCTTCGCGCGGCAACCTGGGCGTCATCGAGCGTGAGCAAGGCGATTACGCGGCAGCACGCGTCACGCTGCAGTCGGCACTGGATGAGTATCGCAAGCAACCGGCCAGCGCCGCTCGCCAAGCCTATTGCCTCGATCAGCTGGGCATCCTCCTGCGCTATGAAGGCGAGCCGATGGAGGCGCTGGCGTTGCATCGTGAGGCTGAAATACTGCGCTCCAGTGTCAAGCAACTGGGGGCGATCGAGAAGGCCGCGGGGCTGATTGCGCTATCGCTTGACGAGACCGCGAGCGGACTTGCAGGAGATGCCCGCCAGCATGCGGATGCGGCCATCGCACTGCTCGACGACGCCAAGGCGCAGAGCGACGCGCGCTACGCCGATGCGTTGCTGGCGCGAGCGCGCGCCGCCCTCGCAGCGCACGACATCCGCGCAGCAACGGCTGCGATTGCTGCGGCCGGATTACTGCGCAGAAAACTGTACAGCGAGGACGACTGGCACAACGCGGAAATCGAATTGGTCGACGCTGAAATTGCGGCCGCCAGCGGCGACCAGCAGGCGGCTCACGCCAAGGCGCTCGCCGCGCGGGCGATTTTCGCCGCGCAACGTGGAGCGGCCAATCCATTGGTCAGGGAAGCGGACCTCACTCTGCACAACCCTGCCGTTCGCTGATGCGCCGATTGTTGCGCGAGCCTCGCCTTGAACACCTCACAAGCCGAGGCGCGGGCACTCCTCGGTATATCCGAACCTTTCGCAGACGCAGCGCGCGCGGGGTGTGCTCCGTGGCTTGATGCGTTCACTCAGGGGAGCTACCGATCGTCGATAGCCCCCGCCTCATGTTGGTTGGTTCCACCCTCGAACCACGCCCGATGGCGCTATTGCACGGGTGGCACAACACCATCGAAGCTGTCACGGAAAATTTCGTCCGACGTGTTCAGCCGGCCGACCAGCCAGTCGTAGTCGTTGCCGGGATAGAGGACCGAACGTTCACCTGTGAGCACGATATGGCCACGATTGTCGAGCGCGAGCGCGGTTGCCCACTCGCGCTGATGCGAAAACAGACCGCCAAGGCCGTCCAGGCTCATGATCGCCAACCCCGCGCCACTATTGCCAAACGTCGAGTCGCGGCTGAAGTCGGCGTTGAAGCGAATCACACCCGCGTCTGAGAGCTGATAATTCACATCGCTAGTACCAGCATAGCCGCTGACGACCAGCTTGCCATTGGGCTCGCGCACCATGCCAAAGATGCCGTTGTAGATGCCCGGCGTCGGCAACGCCTGGAAGAATGCGAAAGAATCCTCGCGGGTGACCGCGCCGGTGCCGTCGACATCGGCCAGCGCATAATTGCTGGCGACGCCGGGGTTACCGCCGCCAAGCGTGCTGAGGAAATAACTTTCGCCGCCGACGATCACGCCATAGCCGCCCCATGCGGCACCGCTGCCAGGCCGCGCAACCGCGGCGCGGCAGATATTGTCGCCTTCACCCGCGCTGCCGACTGGAAAGTCCATGGTCAGTTTTCCGCCGCTGCCGAATGTGCCGTCGGCGTTCCAGCCGGAACCGGAGTTGTACAAGCCGACCACCGCGCAATCATGGTTGGCGAGGCCGTCGGGATAGGCCGCTCGATTCGCGCTGCCTACCAGATAAAGTTCGCGATGCGTGAATACGATGCCGTCTGGTCCGACCCCGGCAGGCGCAAGGGCGATCACCGACGGCACATTCTGGAGCACCGCGGCATAGGCGCGATCATCGTTGTCACCGCCCAGGTTGAACGGTACCCAGTTCCAGCTGATCGCATTGCCGTTGCCGCCCGCCCAGATCTCGTAGAAAAAATCCTCGTCGCTGAATCCTGCGCGGGTGGCGTGCCCGACCGAGATGATCGAATCATCGTTGTCGATCACGACGGCACTGAATGCAGAGTTGTCGCCGGCGATCACGTAGCCGTGGTTGGCGCTGACACCGTTGTTGAAACCATCATCGCGCGTCCCATTCGCGTCGAAGCGAAATACGATGCCACGTTCGCCATGCGTGGCGTCCCAAAGGTTTCCCGCCGCGACGATCTTGCCGTCGCCCTGCAGCGCCAACGCGGAGATGTAGCAGTCGTTCTCCGTAGATGGGTTGAAATTCAAGATGATCCGTCCATCTGCGCTGCCGCCGAAGGTGGTGTCAAGCGTTCCGTCCTGATTGAACCGCGTCAACACGCAGGCGTTCTGATCCGTGCCGAGATAAGTATTCCATGACCATCCTGCTGCCAGAATCTTGCCGTCGATCTGGACCGCTGTCGCGGCCACATAGTCGTTGTTGAGATAGGTTCCAGTGCCGCCGAGATCGATCAGGTACTCGAACAGCCCCGGGGTTCCGAAAAACGGATCGATGCCCAGCGGCGGCGCGAGGCTGCTGTCCAGCGTGCCATCGACGTTGGCCAGCGCCGGCGTCGCGTCGAACGCGCAAAGCAACACCAATGCACTCAAATGAAGCGATCGAGGAAATCGAATACGCATGGCCGTTGCACTCCTGCATGGGACGAGATGTCCCGGTTGCATCAGGAATACGCAGGAACGTGCTGCCAACTGCCAAAACGCAATGCGCCGAAAAGCGAGCAGGCTGTTGGAGACCTGTGACCAAGCCCGACGCCTGGTCCCGGAAGAGCTTCAGTGACGGAATGACGAATTATGCAGACTCGGCTGGGACCGACACTCGGCCGATCAGATCGTGCTCGTCGGCATGGATGATTTCGACGTCCACGAACTGGCCCGGCTTGAGCTTCTGGCCATTGTCGATGCGCACGATGCCGTCGATCTCCGGTGCGTCGGCCTTGGAGCGTGCGATCGCGCCGTCTTCATCGACCTCGTCGACGATGACGGTCTGGCGCGTGCCGATCTTGCAGCCGAGGCGTGCGGCGGAGATCTGCGCCTGTGTTTCCATGAAGCGTTCCAGGCGTTCTTCCTTCAACCATTCCGGCACCGGATCGGGCAGCACATTCGCCTTCGCGCCATCCACCGGCGAATACGCAAACGCTCCAACGCGATCGAGTTCGGCCTCGCGCAGGAAATCCAGCAGCTCCTCGAACTCGGCCTCGGTCTCTCCGGGAAAGCCGACGATGAAGGTGCTGCGGATCGTGAGGTCGGGACAGATCGAGCGCCAGTTCTGGATCCGCTGCAGCGTTTTGTCGACTGCGCCAGGGCGCTTCATCAGCTTGAGGATTCGCGGACTTGCGTGCTGGAATGGAATGTCCAGATACGGCAGGATCTTGCCCTGCGCCATCAGCGGGATCACGTCGTCGACGTGCGGGTACGGATAGACATAGTGCAGGCGCGTCCACACACCGAGTTCGGCAAGACCCTCGCACAAACCATTCATGCGCGTTTGATACTCGTTTCCGCGCCAGTTGCGCAACGCATATTTCACGTCGACGCCATACGCGCTGGTGTCCTGCGACACCACCAGCAGTTCCTTCACGCCGCCCTTGACCAGCTTTTCCGCTTCGATTAGCACTTCGTCCACCGGGCGCGAGACGAGGTCGCCGCGCATCGATGGAATGATGCAGAACGTGCAACGGTGGTTGCAGCCTTCGGAAATCTTCAGATAGGCGTAGTGCTTCGGTGTCAGCTTGACACCTTGCGGCGGCACCAGATCGAGGAACGGGTCGTGCTTGGGCGGCAACGCCTTGTGCACTGCATTCATCACACTGACATAATCCTGCGGACCCGAGATCGACAACACGTCCGGGTGCGCTTCGCGGATCAGCTCGGCGCGTTTGCCCAGGCAGCCGGTAACGATAACCTTGCCGTTCTCCTCCAGCGCTTCGCCGATCGCGTCGAGCGACTCGGTCACCGCCGCATCGATGAAGCCGCAGGTGTTGACGACGACAATGTCGGCCGCGCTGTAGCTCGGCACGATGTCGTAGCCCTCGACACGCAGCTGGGTGAGGATGCGTTCGGAATCGACGAGGGCCTTGGGGCAGCCGAGGCTGACGAAACCGACCTTGGGATTGCGGC
>JBDSFA010000185.1:0-10818 GCA_039919785.1 Dokdonella sp.
CGAGCGCATCGAAGTCGACCGTGCGCTGGCGCCGATCGGGTTCACGCTCGGCCACGCGATCCGGCGCGGCAGCGAATCGCTCGATGTCGCCCTCGCCGTCGCGGACAATCGTTTATACGAACGGCGCAAAGCGACCATCGCCGTTGCAGTGAACACAACAAAGGCCTGACGCCGCTGCTGCACGCAGGTCAACGTGCCGGCGGCTCGGCTACCATGTGCGCGATCAATCAACGAAGCCGCGCCCACGTGGAACATGCTGCTGCCCATCCTGCTGCTGATCGGATCGAACGTGTTCATGGCGTTCGCCTGGTGCGGTCATTTGAAATTCACCGATCGTCCGTTGTGGATCGTGATCCTGATCAGCTGGGGCATCGCATTCTTTGAATACTGCCTGCAGGTGCCGGCGAACCGCTACGGCTACGGCACGTTCAATGCCGCTCAGCTGAAAGCGACCCAGGAAATTATCCCGCTCAGCGTGTTCGCGGTTTTTTCGGTTTTATATCTCGGCACCGCGGTGCGCTGGAACCATCTGGTCGCTTTTGCGCTGATCGTCGTTGCTGCATTCTTCATCTTCAAGGAATAGCGTCGATGCAAACCATTCGTTCACTCGTTCGCGCCGTCGTCGTGGCGGCGCTGATCCTGCTCGCTGCGTGCAGTGCACCGACGCGCACCTCCAATCCCGGCGATGCGCAGTTGCGCATCGAACGCGTCGACAAGGAATTTGATCTCGCCCGTGATGTCACGCGCGTCGCGATCGACAATCCCTGGGGCGAAATCAACATCCGCGCACGCGACGAGCGCGAGGTCGGCATCCACGCCGTGATCCAGCGCATGCCGCCGCACTACGCCGGCGCGAAATTCCGCAGCCGCCGCGAAGGCGCCACCTTGCGCATCGAAGTCGACCTCGACGGCGCGGCACCGACGCAGGGACGCGTGGATATCGCGGTCTACCTTCCCAACGATCTGGCCCTCGCCTTGACCACACGCAGCGGCCGCATCTCGGCCAAGCGACGCAGCGGCCCGCTCGAAGCAACGACGGAGTCGGGACAATTACTCGCTTCCAGCCGGGACCGGCTGCTCCTGCATTCGGTGTCCGGCGAAATCCGCGCCACGGCGATCGGGAAAAGCTGGCAAGGCGACAGCGAGATCGCCACCGACAGCGGCCGCATCGTGCTGATGGTGCCGACCTTTGGCGACATTGCGCTCGACGCCGAGACCGGCGGACACCTCGGCACCGACTTCGGACTCAGTGTCGATGAGGTTGTGGGCGGTCGCCATCGCGCCGCCGCGCACTTCGGTCAGAGCACGTCGTCGCTGCGCGTACGCAGCCGTACGGGAGAACTTGTACTTGAACAGCTCGTACTCATGGGCGAGGATACGCCCAACCCCGGAGACGACGACTGACTCCGCCTGTGGACTGAAAACAGGCGCAGCGTCGTGCGTGCTGCCGGGATTTGGCTTGAGCCCAGGAGTTCCGCATGCAGTTTTTCGTCAAATGGGCGTCCACGGCCGCGCTGCTGGCTGCCGCCACAACATCCGCTTTCGCTGCCACGCCGGCCGTCGCCGACGGTCTTGTCGTCAGCACCGGTGCCGACTATGTCAGCCCGCCGTCCATGCCGGAGCAATTCTTCCTCGACGCACGCCTGCGCCCGCTGATCGCGGAATGGAAGCCGGGGGATCCTATTCGCGAGATTCCGCGCCAGTTCCATGGCAAGGAAGAAATTCAGCGGCACCCGCCGACGCCGGTGAATCCCGTCATCGGCAGCGATCTGCTGGTGCAGTTGCAGCGCGAAGTGCGCTCGCCGATTACGACGGACGCGTTCACCACACCTCTGGTCAATGTCGTCGCGCAAGGTTTCAACGGCGTGCATCCGCCGGATCCGACCGGTGACGTCGGCGGCGGCTATTACGTGCAGGCGATCAACGGCACTGGCGGCGCGCTGTACAAAATCCTTAACACGGCCACCGGCAGCATTGCCGCCGGCCCCTTCAGCATGGGCGGCCTCGGAAGCGGCGGCGCCTGCGCCAGCGGTCTCGGCGATGGCGTGGTTGTGTTCGACCAACTCGCGCAACGCTGGCTGTTCACAGAATTCGCCGATACCGGCAACAATCTCTGCGTGTATCTCAGCGCGACGGCTAATCCGGTCAGCACGACGTGGACACGCTATGTGTTCACCACACCTAGCTTTCCGGACTATCCGAAGTACGGCGTGTGGCCGGACGCGTATTACGTCGGCGCCAACGAAGGTCCGGCCGTATATGCGCTCGACCGCGCCAAGATGCTGGTCGCGCAGCCGGCAACGTTGCAGCGCAAGACGGTGCCTTCGCTGAACGGCCTCGGCTTCCAGATGTTGATACCGGCTTCGATCAACGGCACGACAGCACCGTCCTCGGGTGCACCGGGCATCTTCGCGCGCGACAACGACGACGAACGCAACAGCCCCGGCAGCAACAACGCGACCAAGGACTACATCGAGCTCTTCACGTTCCACGCCGACTGGACCACGCCTGCGAATACCACGTTGACCGGCCCGATCCGCGTCGACGAAGCGGAGTTCGATTCGAACTTCAACGTTGGCAGCGGCTTCGGCGCGATCCACCAGCCCGGTACCTCCCAGACGCTCGACCCCTTGCTTGAAGTCCTGATGTTTCCGCTCTATTACAGAAATTTCGGCGACCACGAAGCGCTGGTCGGCAATCACGTGACGCAGATCCAGACCGGCAACATCGCCGGCGTGCGCTGGTTCGAATTGCGCCGCACCGGCGGCAATGCGGGCACCTGGTCGATGTACCAGCAAGGCACGTTCGCGCCTACCGACGCAGGTGGCCAGATCAGCCGCTGGATGGGCGCTGTCGGCATGGATCAGGCCGGCAATATCGCGCTCGGCTACAGCGTCGCCCGCGCGACGCCGGCGGTCTATCCGGGCCTACGTTATACCGGTCGCCTCGCTGGCGATCCGCTCGGCGTGATGACACAGGCCGAGACCAGCATCATCGCGGGCGGCAGTTCGCAAACCAGTGCGGACCGCTGGGGCGACTATCACCAGATGGGCATCGATCCCACCGACGGTTGCACGTTCTGGTTTACTGCCGAGTACATGGCGACTGGGGGCAGTTGGTCGACGCGCGTTGCCTCGTTCCGCTTCGACAGCTGCGGCAACACGGGATCGTTCACGCTGACCGGCAACAACCTCAGCCAGAGTGTCTGTGCGGCAACGCCAGCCGCGGTGAACTTGCAGCCGGTGACGATCACGGTTGCGCCGGTCAACGGTTTCAGCAGCCCTGTCACGATGAGCTTCGCGGCACCCGGCCTGCCTGCAGGTTTCGCAGGCAGCTACTCGGTCAATCCGGTGACGCCGCCCGCAACCACGAGCGACGCCAACCTCAACGTGACAAACGCAGCGGGTGCCGGCACGCACAGCGTGATCCTGCGCGGCAGCGCGGATGGCGCCGACCACGACCTCACGCTCGATGTGAATGTCACGACCCAGGTGCCCGCTGCCGTAACGCTCAGCGCGCCGCCCAACAACGCGATCAACCAGCCGCCCCAACCGCTGTTCTCGTGGGTCGCCTCGCAACAGGTCGCCAACTACCTGATCGAGATCTCCACCAGTTCCACCTTCAGCAGCATCCTGCTTTCGCAGACGCTGCCGGGTGGATCGACCTCGTTCCAGCCGTCGGCTGCGCTGCCCGCAGGCACCCAGCTGTATTGGCGCGTAACCGCGAGCAATCTGTGCGGCACCGCCACACCGAGCACCACTTTCAGCTTCACGACGACGCCTCCGCCCGCGCCGGTGATCAGCATCACGCCGACATCGCTCAGCGGTACCGCGGTTGCCGGTCAAACCACGACGAAACCACTCAGCATTGCCAACACGGGCAATGCCGCATTGACCTGGAGCGCCGATACGGCCAGCGCCAACTGCGCCACGCCTGGCGCCGTCAGCTGGCTTTCGCTCGCGCCAACCAGTGGCAGCGTGAATGCAGGTGCGGCGGCGGCCAACGTGACCGTGACCTTGAACGCAACCAGCCTCGCTGCGGGCAGCTACACCGCCAAGGTGTGCGTGCACAGCAACGACAGCGCGCATGCGCTGACCAGCGTGCCCGTCACATTCACCGTGACCGCCGTGCCAGCGCCGGTGATCAGTGTGACGCCTGCATCGCTCAGCGCCACCGCTGTCGCCGGTCAAACCACGACGAAGTCGCTCAGCATCGGCAACACGGGCAACGCCGCATTGACCTGGAGCGTCGATACGGCCAGCGCTAACTGCGCCACGCCTGGCGCCGTCAGCTGGCTTTCGCTCGCGCCAACCAGTGGCAGCGTGAATGCAGGTGCGGCCGCGGCCAACGTGACCGTGACCTTGAACGCGACCAGCCTTGCAGCGGGCAGCTACACCGCCAAGGTATGCGTGCACAGCAACGACAGCGCGCATGCGCTGACCAGCGTGCCCGTCACCTTCACCGTGACCGCCGTGCCTGCGCCGGTGATCAGTGTGACGCCTGCATCGCTCAGCGCCACCGCTGTTGCCGGTCAAACCACGACGACACCGCTAAGTATCGGCAACACCGGCAACGCTGCGTTGACGTGGAACGTCGATACGGCGAGCGCGGACTGCGCGACACCCGCTGCGGTCAGCTGGCTCTCGCTTGCGCCAACCAGCGGCAGCGTGAATGCAAGCGCCGCTGCTGCCAGCGTGACCGTGACCTACAACGCGAGCAGCCTTGCCACGGGCAGCTACACCGCCAAGGTGTGCGTGCACAGCAACGACAGCGCACATGCGTTGACCAGCGTGCCCGTCACGTTCACGGTTTCGCTCAATGACACAATCTTCAAGGATGGGTTTGAAGGCAGCGTCATTTCCTTGGCAGGCGCGCTGAAGAGTCCCGCTTCGACGAGATGATGATCGGCAGTCGACCCTGCATGGCATAGACGCGTAAAGCGCACGTCATGCGGGTCCTCGATCGCTGAAGCACACCCGAATGCAAACCCGCGGCTGGATCGACACCGCCGCGGGATGTCAACGCTAAGCCTGCGTTTCCCCGGCTCCTCCTTGCGCAAGTCTTCGCGCGCGATGCTCTCCGTCACTGTCGTCTGTCGACACGCATTGCAACATTGCCGTTCATTCTTTTCTGGCATGCTGCGCGCGCTTCCAGTATGGAACGCCGCCGCTCATCCGATCGCGTCAGGAGAAGTGAAATGAAAGCGCTACTCGTGTCGATAGCCCTTGGTTTTTGGCTCGTTGCAGCATCCGCTGCGCAGGCCCAGGTTCCCGCTGGTGCACCCGCTGGCAGCACCGGACTTTGCAAGGACGGCACCTACTATTCGGGCGATACAAAGAAAGGTGCCTGCCGCGGCCACAAGGGCGTCAAGGACTGGTACGCAGGCGCTGCAGCCACGCCCGCCGCGAACGATGCAGCGGCAGCGCCCGCAGACAAGAAGACGAAGAAGCCGAAGAAGGACAGCGCCGCTACGGCGCCGGCTGCCGCTCCCGCCGCTGCGGCGACCGCGAAGCCCGCCGATGCAACCGGCCTGTGCAAGGACGGTACCTATTCCACCGCCGAAGCGAAGAAAGGCGCGTGCCGCGGCCACAAGGGTGTGCAGGACTGGTACGGCACTGCCACTGCGCCGGCTACCGAAAAGTCATCAAGCGCGAAAACCACGGCGCCCGCGGCCACGGCGCCTGCCGCCACTCCGTCCGGCGCAACAGGTCTGTGCAAGGACGGCACTTACTACACCGGCGAAACGAAGAAAGGCGCCTGCCGCGGCCACAAGGGCGTCAAGGACTGGTATGGCGCTGCTGCGGCGGCGCCGGCCAAGCCGACTGCGCCAATGCCTGCCACACCAGCCGCCGCCGCACCTGCGGCACCCGCTCCGAAAATGACGCCCGCTCCGACGCCAGCCGCACCCGCGACTCCTGCTTCGAAAATGCCGGCAGCTCCGACGACGCACACACCTGTGGTCATGCCGACGGTACCGGCGGCGGGTGGTGGCCATGGCAAGGTTTGGGTCAACAGCGAAACCAAGGTGTATCACTGCGAGGGCGATCGCTATTACGGCAGGACCAAGCAGGGCGAATACATGAGCGAAGTCGACGCAGTTGCCAAGGGCGTCCGTCCCTCGTACGGCAACGCCTGCGAGAAGTAAGGCCTGGGAATCGGTACGTCGGCGCATTTGTCGGCGCGTAGTGAATGCAGGCCCGCGCAACCTGGTTGCGCGGGCCTTGTACGATTCGGCGCAATGCATTCGTCCGCTGCGCGTGAAGGAGCGCCAGGCGATCGACTACGCGGTTTGAGTGCGCGCTCTGCGGCGATGCCTGCCTTTCAGCGCGCGATCGCGCCGGAACGCGTCAGGGCGCTACCGACGGACTGGACACAGGCGGGCGCTGCCATGACGCAGCGCCCGCGCAAGGGAATGAAGGTCTTATTCGAAGGCATCGTAGAAGATCAGGTCAGTCAGGCTGCCACCCACTTCGAGCGCACCGCTGTCGCAACCCGCGCCGGATGGACGCACGGCGCCTCTCTGATCCAGCGAAATTGCACATTGGGCACTTGGAATATGGTTGATCGCCGGGTTGCCTGCCTGCGGCAACATGGTCTGGGTCGGGCCGCCGTTGCTGGCCAGCGCGCCCATGCTGAGTGTCTGGCTGTTCAGATCGCCAGTGCCGGTGAATACCGAACCGCAGTGCGTATCGCTGCTGAGGTTGTAGCCGCCTGTCTGCAACACGCCATCGCAGTTGCCGGTGGTGTTGCTACCAAGGATCGACTTGGTGATCGTCAAAGTCGCATTGCCGCCACCGTCGTTGTAGACGCCGGCGCCGAACGGCGCGCTGTTGCCGATCGCTGTGATGTAGGTGACGCTGCTTGCACCGGTGCCGTCCTGGTAGATGGCGCCGCCGCCTGAAGTCCCAGTGTTTCCATTGAAGGTGGAATTAGTCACCGACATGTCGGACGCGCTGCGGATCGCTCCGCCGTAACGCGCTGCGCTGTTGCCCTTGAACGTACTGCGCTCGACACCTACGTCACCGGAAACGTTGGCGATCGCGCCGCCATCACGGCCGGCGGTGTTGCTGGTGAAAGTGCTGGTGCGGATCGTCGCCGAGCCACCATCGTTCTCGATCGCGCCGCCATCGCCGTTGAAATTGGTCGCTGTGTTGACGTTGTTGCTGAACGTGCTCGACCGGACGATCAACGTGTTCTGGTTCAGGATGGCCGCGGCCGTCGATGAATTGTTCTGCATGAGCACGGTGTCCAGCGTCAGCACGCCGAAGTTCTCCAACGCATGGCTTGCACTCATCACGCCATGTTGCAGCGTCAGCCGCTTCAGCGTCGTCGTCGACGAGCTGTAAATCTGGAAGAACGCGCTCACATTGCCGCCGTCGAAGGTGATCGTACCTCCACCGTCGATCGTCACAGCATGGGCGACCTGCTTGTAAACCGTGACCGGAATCGTCGCCGTTCCACAGTTGAAGGTGATAGTGCCGCCGCCACTATTGTCGACCGTCGACAGCACACTGTTGAAGCCGGCCTCATTGCAATTGCCGGGTCCGACGACGCCGTTGGCCGCATCGGCACGCTCGCTCAAAGCCGTTGCCGCAACAAAGGTAATCCCGCAAACAACCCATCGTCCAATTCCGTACATGTCCCTTGTCTCCTCTTCAACGGTCACCGGGATCCTGCCGGACGGCAGCGCCCCCAATCTTCCCAACAAACAAAAAAGAGCGCAGGAACAGGACATTTCCCTCCCGCGCGACTCGTCACCTGTCCTTGCGTTCTTCTGCCTTCGCCCTGTTCCACAGCGCATCCTGCGCTTCCAAGGGCTTGTCTGCCAGCGTTTCGCCCACCGCGGCCGCGAGGGCCTCCATGCGCCGGAAGCGTCGCTCGAACTTGGTGTTGGCATGGCGCAGCGCCTGCGACACATCGACTTTGGCGTGGCGCGCGAGATTCACGCAGACGAACAGCACATCACCGATCTCGTCGGTAAGGCGATCGGGATCGCTGCCGTTGGCGAACTCGGCGCGTACTTCGTCGATTTCCTCATGCAGCTTGTCGAATACCGGCGTGACCTCCGGCCAATCGAAGCCGACGCGCGCTGCCTTCTTCTGCAGCTTCACCGCGCGCTGCCATTCCGGCATGCCACGTGAGATGCCCGCAAGCGCGCTGTCGTCGGTGTTGCCCTGCGCAGCGCGCTCGCCCGCCTTGAGCTCTTCCCAGTTCGCCAGTTGTGCAACCGCATCCGGCTTCTTTTTCGTATCGGCGAAAACGTGCGGGTGGCGACGGATCATCTTGTCGCAGATCGCGGCGACGACATCGGCAAAACCGAAGTGCCCCGCCTCGCTCGCCATCTGCGCATGGAACACGACCTGCAACAGCAGATCACCAAGCTCATCGCGCAGGTCCGCGTAGTCGCGACGATCGATCGCATCAGCGACCTCGTACGCTTCCTCGATCGTGTAAGGCGCGATCGAGTCGAAATCCTGCTCGACGTCCCAGGGGCAGCCATGCTCGCGATCGCGCAGGCGCGCCATGATGGAAAGCAGGTCATCGATGGAGGGATTCGGCGTATCTGTCGTCATGTGTGACTACTGCTCTCTTTTGAACTTTTCGGATGCGGCTTCAGCCGCAGTTCTCCAAAGACCTCCCCTTCAAGGGGAGGGTTGGGTGGGGATGGTGTTCGTGCTGTGATGAGCATCGCGGCTGAAGCCGCTCCCACAGACAGTGGCTCCCACCATGTGATGTGTAGCCCGCGCGTTCGATCAGGGTCCGGCGAACAGCACCGACCAATCCGCAGCACTGTCACCTACCGCCATGAAATCAGGATTGAGCAGCGAATCGCGCGTGTTGTAGCGAAACGGGCGGCCGCTGAAATCGAGTACCGCGCCACCGGCTTGTTCGAGTACGCACTGGCCAGCGGCGGTGTCCCATTCCGAGGTGGGGCCGAGGCGCAGGTACAGGTCTGCTTCGGCGGCGGCAATGCGCACGAATTTCAGCGACGAACCCAGCGGCATCTTGGCGCAAGGACCCAGTCGCGCGAGCAGATTCGCTTCGTGCTCGGACGCATGCGAGCGGCTTCCCGCAACGACCAGTGGCGAGCCACGACGGCGCGTGCCGATGCGGCGCTGCTTGGCGCCGACGGAATCAGCGAGCCATGCACCGCCGCCCTCCCAGGCGCAGGCGAGCTCGCCAGTGACCGGCGTCTGCACGACGCCGAGCACCGGGCGATGGTCGTCAATCAAGGCGATGTTGACGGTGAATTCGCCGTTGCGCTTGACGAACTCACGCGTGCCATCGAGCGGATCGACGAGCCAGTAACGCGACCAGCGTGAACGTTCGCTCCACGCGATCGCTGCCGATTCCTCCGACAGCACCGGCAGCACCGGCGTCAGCGCTTCGAGTCCGGCGACGATGATGCGATGCGCAGCGAGATCGGCTGCCGTCAGCGGCGAGCGATCATCTTTTTGCTCGACTGCGAAATCGGAGGAATACACCTCCATGATCGCTGCCGCGGCACGCGTCGCGATGTCGCCGGCGGCGCGGGCGAGGCGTTCCAGATCGACACTCATGGCTGCGGTCGGAAACGGCCAGCGAGGTATTCGCGCGCCATGAACAAAGCCGCGATCGAGCGGCCATCACTGACCTCGGGCTGAGTCAGGAGCACGTGCAGCTCAGACAATTTCCACGGCACCACCTCGAGCTCTTCCGGTTCGTCGCCGACGAGGCGCTCCGGATACAAGTTGCGTGCAAGCACCACGTGCGTCATCGCCGTCATATACGCCGGTGAAACCGACAGGCGACCCAGGATATGTAACTTGCGCGCACCGAAGCCGACCTCTTCCTTCAATTCGCGGTTGGCGCCCTGCTCGACGGTTTCATCGCGGTCCAGACGCCCCTTGGGCAGGCCCAGTTCGTAACCGTCGATACCGACCGCGTATTCGCGCACCAGCAATACCGTGTCGTCGTCCTGCATCGCTACGATGATGACGGCGCCGAGGCCGGAACTTTTGAGGCGTTCAAACGTGCGCTTCTCGCCGTTCGAGAACTCGAGATCAACTTCTTCAGCGCTCAGGAAACGGCTGGTTTCAAGCGCACGCGTGGCATGGATGACGGGAGGCATTGGCATGTGGCGATTGTACGCCACGAAGACCAGGCCCGAGAGTCGCGGCCGCGGCTCGCACTTGCATGCTGCGGGAGGACGTGCCTATTGCGTGAATCCTTGCGCGCTAAATTCGCACGCCGGACCTTCTCAAACGTCAGCGGGGTTCGCGGCGAACAATGAGAGCGCTTGCGCATGCAACGCGGCCGGACCGGCCAGCGCACTGCGCGTGTCCAGACCAATGTCGCCGCCATCGAGGTCGGTGAACACGCCGCCGGCTTCGCGCACGATCACGACCAGCGGAGCGATGTCGAGGATATTCAGATCCGATTCGATGACGAGGTCGATCGCACCACGCGCAAGCAGGTGGTAGTGCAGGAAATCCCCGTAACCGCGAATGCGGCCGACACGGCGCACGAGGCTCGCGTACGCGTCCCAACGCGCCGGCGATGCGGCAAGCGATTTGAGATTGCCGGTCGAGATCGCGGCCTGCGGCCCGAATTCGACCGCGCTTGAAATATGGATCGGACGACCATTCAAGTACGCGCCGCCGCCGCGCACGGCCCACGCGCGTTCGCCGTATTCGCCGGCCGCCGATACACCGAGCACCAGCTCGCCCGCGTGCATCAGTGCGATCTGGGTCGAGAACATCGGATAGCCGCGAACGAAAGCCTTGGTGCCGTCGATCGGATCGATCAGCCAGAGGAAATCGCTGTCGCCTTCGCGCC
>JBDSFA010000076.1:0-2138 GCA_039919785.1 Dokdonella sp.
TGAAGGCCAAGGTCTTTGCCAGCAGTTTCAGCGGCCGGCTGTAGTCGTCGTCGCGGCGTGATTCGGGCGATGCGAGTTGCGGATAGACATCATCGTTGACGATCGCCGCACCCAGCGCCGCCATGTGTACGCGCAGCTGATGCTTCCGGCCAGTCACCGGTGCGAGTGCGTATCGCCAGATTTCGCCATCACGATCGAGCACGTCGATGTGCGTCTCGCTGTTCGGCACACCCGCAATTTCCTGCGTGCGGAAAAACGGCTCGCCAGGCGCGAGTCGCGTCATGCGCGTGAATGGAAAGTCGCATCGCGCCAGCGCGGGGGCCAGCGCTTCGTACCGCTTTTCAATGCGCCTCTCGCGAAACAGCGCTTGATACAGCGCACGCGTGTCAGGATTGACGGAGAACAACACCAGCCCTGCCGTGGCCCGATCGATCCGATGCAGTGGCACGAGATCGACATTGTCGTAGCGAAGCCGCAACCGCGCCAGCACCGTTTCCTCGACGTACCGGCCTGCCGGAACGACCGGCAGGAAGTGCGGCTTGTCGACGACGATGAGGTGTTCATCGGCATGCAGGATGGTTTCTTCAAAGGGAATGCGCGCTTCGTCGACGACCTCGCGGTAGTAGTGGATGCATAGCCCGACGCGGTGCGGCGTCGTCTGCGTGATCGCCGCGCCGTGTTCGTCCAGCACGCGGCCACGCGCGATGCGCTCGCGCCAGGTTGCGCGATCAATGCTCGGGAAATGCGCGCAAAGACAATCGAAAATCGTTGGCCACGCGCCCGCCGGCAATTGCAGGCTGCTCGCGGCGACGCCATTGCTCGGTGGAGGTCGAATCGCCATAGTCAACCTGAACGAAAACGACTGTCATGGTGACCGATAACATCGCGCTACGGGAACTGCGAGATACTGCACCATGACCATTGATCTGATTCCCGACACCGATCCCTACGCCGAGAGCGTCGACCCATCGGTGCATTGCAATACCTGCGAGGCCGTCTGTTGTCGCCTGACCGTGTACCTGATGCCCGGCGATGCAGTGCCTGTATGGCTCAGCGTTCACGACGAACACGGCATGGAACAGATGGCGCGGGGCGACGACGGCTGGTGTGTCGCACTCGATCGCAACAGCATGCTCTGTACGATCTACGAGCAACGCCCCGGCGTCTGCCGCAAGTTCGCGATGGGCGGCCCGTATTGCCGCGACGAGCGCGACACCTGGTTCGGAAAACCAGGCGGAGGCATTCCGATCAAGGTCGTCAACAGCAACGACTGATCGGCCAACCGCCAACGACCGAGCGGCTGAAACCTTACAATGTGGCCTTCCCTGCCGAAGGCCAGCGCATGGCGCCCAATTCCATCGTCTACAAGGTCGAGCTGCAGATCAGCGACATGGACCGCCATTATTACGCGGCCCATGTGCTGACCATGGCGCAGCATCCGTCCGAGACCGAGGAGCGCCTGATGGTGCGCCTCGTCGCTTTCGCGCTATACGCGGACGAGCGCCTCGAATTTGGCAAGGGTCTCAGCAGCGACGACGAACCGGACTTGTGGCGTACCGACCGCAACGGCGAGATCGCACAATGGATTGATCTGGGTCAACCGGACGAACAGCGCATCCGCAAAGCCTGCGGCCGCGCACGCCAGGTCGTCATCGTGAGCTACAGCGGGCGCAGCGCCGATATCTGGTGGGACAAGAATGGCACCTCGCTGCAGCGAGCGAAGAATCTCACCGTGATTGATATTCCGGGCGCGACCACCGAAGCGCTGGGTGCACTGGCCGAGCGCACGATGCGCCTGCAATGCCTGATCCAGGACGGCCATGCGCAGCTGCTCAGCGGCGATCGCACCGTGCTTATCGAGCCGACCCTGCGCATGGCGCCCACCGCGCGAGCTCGCTGATCGATGGCGGAGGCGTTCGATGCGCTGATCATCGGCGGCGGCGCTGCCAGTTTGATGTGCGCGATTGCAGCGGGGCGGCGCGGCAAGCGCGTGCTGGTGGTCGAGCATGCCAACCGCGTTGGCAAGAAAATCCTCATGTCCGGCGGCGGTCGCTGCAATTTCACCAATACCGGCACGCGTCCGGAAAATTTCCTCTGCACCAATCCACATTTCTGCAAATCCGCACTGGCACGCTTCC
>JBDSFA010000065.1:0-20323 GCA_039919785.1 Dokdonella sp.
CGAACGGTGCCTTCACGTTCCCGACCGCCCTCGCGAGCGGAGCACCTTACGCGGTCACCGTCAGCGTGCAGCCGACGAGCCCGACCGAGGTGTGCACGATCACGAACGGCAGCGGCACGGTTGCCGGTGCCAACGTGAGCAATATCGTCGTCAGCTGTATCGACCGCATCTTCGCGGACGGTTTCGAAGGCTGATGCAGTAACCGCCTTCTCCCCGCGCAAGAGCGGGGAGAAGGTTTCCGCTGGGGACGCGGCAGCGATGCCGCGAACCCGACGGACCCCGCATGCAGGTAAACTCTACCGACATGCTGAAGATCGATACCCACGCACACATCCTGCCGCCCTCTTGGCCGAACCTCGCCGAGAAATACGGCGACGACCGTTTTCCGGTCATGGTCCAGGCCGAAGGGCGCCATCGCATCTACAAAGACGGCAAGTTCTTTCGCGAGGTCTGGGCGAATGCCTTTGATCCCGAAGTGCGCATTGCCGACTACGCGAAATTCGGTGTCGATGCGCAGGTGATCTCGACCGTACCCGTACTGTTTTCGTACTGGGCAAAGCCAAGTCAGGCGCTCGAACTGCATCGCCATCTGAACGACCATACGGCTGAAATCTGCCGCAAATATCCACGTCACTATGCCGGTATCGGCACTGTGCCATTGCAGGCACCGACGCTCGCTATCCAGGAAATGGAGCGCTGCATCGACCAGCTCGGCCTTTCCGGCATCCAGGTCGGCTCGCATTGCGAGAACTGGAATCTCGACGCGCCGGAACTGTTTCCGTTTTTCGAAGCCGCCGCGGAGCTGGGTGCTGCGATCCTCGTGCATCCCTGGGACATGATGGGCGCATCCACGATGCCCAAATACTGGCTGCCGTGGCTGGTCGGCATGCCTGCCGAACAATCGCGCGCCGCCTGTTCGCTGATCTTCGGGGGCGTGCTGGAGCGCCTGCCGAAGCTGAAGGTCTGTTTCGCGCACGGCGGCGGCTCGTTCCCGTACACGATCGGCCGTATCGAACACGGCTTCCGCATGCGCCCGGACCTCGTCGCTACCGACAATGCGCGCGGTCCGCGCGAATACCTCGGCCGTATCTACTTCGATTCCTGTGTGCACGATAGCGCCGCACTGCGCTACCTGATCGATGTCGCCGGCGCCGACACGGTGATGCTTGGCACCGACTACCCCTTCCCACTCGGCGAGCAGGAACCCGGCAGCGGCATCGTCGCGCTTGGCCTGCCGCCGCCGCAGCAGGCCCGGCTGTTCCATGGCACCGCGCTGGAATGGTTGAATCTGCCTTATGCCCGTTTTGCAAACGACACGGAGTGAATCGTGAAGCCATCTACCAAGTCCCTGCTCTTGCTGGCTGCGTTTTTTGGTCAACCCGCATCGACTGCGTTCGCGCAGGAGAAAACCGACTACACGCTCAATGACGACAAGGTGCATTTCCATGTGTCGCCAAGCTGGACGGCCGTCATGGAAAAGACCGACGGAAATCCCGAGGCAATCGCGTTTCAGGTACCCAACGCCACTGCACAAGGCACTGACGATTCAGCGACGGTCACGGTGAAGTCGCGCCTGCTGAAAACGCCTGAGCAGTTCGACAGCGTGGTCCTCGAAGAACGCCTGCACGCGAAGGAACAAGCGGGCTACGCGCTGGACATTTCGAATACAGACGGAGTGGTCAACCAGTATTTCGTCATGCGCGGCAAGACCAAGTACCTCGTGCGTGACAGCTTCCACCGATCCGGCGCGTATGCGGTCTCGGTGCGCTGCCAGCGTCCATTGCTCGACAAGACGCCAGCGGCCTGGAGCACCGAGTTCGATGGCGCCTGCGCCGCCGTCACGGCTTCCATTTCACCGTGACATGACCCACGCAAACCCGATGGATGAAGCGGTCGCCCTGTCGCTGGATGCACGCGATCCACTCGCTGCATTCCGCGATGAGTTCCTGATTCCGCGCAACGCCGACGGCTCCGAACAGATCTATTTCTGTGGCAACTCGCTCGGCCTGCAACCGCGTGGCGTGCGTGCGGCATTGATCGACGAACTTGACGACTGGCACAGCCTTGCCGTCGAAGCGCATTTCCGCGGCAAGCATCCTTGGATGCCGTACCACGAGTATGTGCGAGAGGATCTCGCGGCGCTGGTCGGCGCGTTGCCGCACGAAGTCGTTGCGATGAACTCGCTGACCGTCAACCTGCACCTGATGATGGTCAGCTTCTATCGCCCGAGCGCCGGGCGTAACGCGATTCTTATCGAGAAAAGCGCGTTTCCGTCCGATCATCACGCGGTCGAATCGCAGATTCGTTTCCATGGCTTCGATCCGGCGACCTCGCGGATCGAACTCGAAAGCGATGAAGCAAACGGAACGATTTCACAGGATTCGATCCTGTGCGCCATCGACGAACACGGCGAGCGTATTGCACTGGTCCTGTTGCCCGGCGTGCAATACCTCAGCGGCCAGGCGTTCGATCTCACTGCGATCACGACCGCGGCGCATGCGAAGGGTTGCAGAGTCGGTTTCGATCTCGCGCACGCCGCCGGCAATCTGCCGCTGCAACTGCACGATGTTGGTTGCGATTTCGCAGTGTGGTGCAGTTACAAATACCTCAACGCAGGGCCAGGTGCGGTCGCCGGCTGCTTCGTGCATGAACGCCACGCGCGTGCAGACGTGCCGCGCTTCACCGGCTGGTGGGGCCACGATCAAGCCTCGCGCTTCCGCATGAGCCCGGAATTCATTCCAACGCCAG
Organism: Dokdonella sp.; assembly: GCA_039919785.1. Lineage (GTDB taxonomy): Bacteria > Pseudomonadota > Gammaproteobacteria > Xanthomonadales > Rhodanobacteraceae > Dokdonella_A. The sequence continues at coordinate 2,749 of JBDSFA010000065.1, forward strand.
GTGCTGACGGATGGCAACTGAGCAATCCTCCGATCCTCGCGCTCGCGCCATTGCGTGTATCCCTCGCCATTTTTCGACGCGCAGGCATGAGCGCATTGCGCACGAAATCTGAATCCCTGACCGCGTATTTCGAAGCCTTGATCCGCGAGCACGCAGCCGACGTGCTCGATATCGCCACACCGACAGAAACGGCGCGCCGCGGTTGCCAGCTCTCGTTGCGCGTGAAAGGCCCGCGCGATGCGGGCCGCTCGTTGTACGACCATCTGCACGCATCCGGCATCGTCGTCGACTGGCGCGAACCCGACGTGATTCGCGCCGCACCGACACCGCTGTACAACCGGCGTATCGACTGCCTGCGTTTTGAACGCGCGGTGCGCGAATGGGCGGATGCGCGCTGAAGCTGCGGCGCGCGCAGACCCCTTCAGCTTTCCCAGTGCCATTGCTTGGCCACGATCTCCCAGCCTTGTGCAGTGCGTGCGAGCAAATAAAACACGCCATAACCGCAGGTTCCGCCGCAATGGATTTGAGCATAGATCAAGGCCATGCGGCCATCCGCGGTGAGTGCCGCGCGCGAGGCGCGGGCTATGCCGCGCGTGTCGGGGTAGCGCTGGTAGAACTGCTCCCACCCGCTGGATTTGCCGAAAGCCGCATCGATATTCGCCTGGCTGATCCTGCGCGCATGCGCAATCGGCAGGTCTGGCAGGGCCATCTCCTGCGCATTGATCGCAAGCAACTCGCGCGCCAGTTGCGGCGGTATTTTCGCGTTGAGCGATGGCTGCCGCAGCGCCTCGCGAAAATACGCGCAACTGAACGGGCCATTCGCAGGTTCGCTGCCATCGCATAACGCAACCGACGTATCCACAAGCAAAACATCATCAGGTTCGATGAGCTTCTGGTTGAGTTTTTCGGCGGCACTCATGGCCACCGTCGGTTCGTCGACAACAGGGCTTGGCTCAGGGCCTGGCGCCAGCCTCGATGCACGCGGCGGCGGCTCTGGTGGCGGTGGCGGTGGCGGTGGTGGAGGTGGTGGCATGCCTTCGAAATCGTGTCCCTCCAGCAATACGCTGACTATCGCCATCTCATCCGTATCCGCTGCCGGATGCGGATCGATGCGGGTTTCCGCGCGCGCCTCCACCCAATCGAGATAGCCGATGCGCGCTAGCGGGGCCAGCACAACGACCGCCGCACAGATAGCAATCAGCAGACTCAACGCCCGAATACGCCGCCAATGCATCGCCATGCCGCTACTCTGCTACTCGCCCGCGGGCATCTTCTCACACGCCTTGAATAATGGGGATTGCAACCCGCGCAGCGATCCGCCAAGTTGCGCTTCTGCCCCGCCACTCGCCCGCCTATGAATTCCCGTTCACGCGACATCACGATCATCGGCGCCGGCCTCGTCGGCGCGCTTCTCGCCACGCTGCTCGCGCAGCGCGGATTTTCCGTCGACGTGTTCGAACGTCGGCCCGATCCGCGCAGGGAGGGCTACGCGGGTGGCCGCTCGATCAATCTCGCGCTGGCCGAACGCGGCCTGCACGGCCTGCGTGTGGCCGGCCTCACCGATGAAGTGATGCGTCTGGCGGTGATGATGCGCGGGCGCATGGTGCATCATCGCGACGGCCATACCGAACTTTTGCGCTATGGCCGCGACGACAGCGAGGTGATCTGGTCGATCAGTCGCGGCGGTCTCAATATCGCGTTGCTCGATGCTGCGCATAATGCCGGTGCACGTCTGCATTTTGATCGCCGCCTCACAGCGGCGGATTTCGGTGAACGGGAAGTCTCCCTGCATTTTCACGACGACACTGCCGACAGCGCGCACGAGCACGCTGCGGCATCCGTGATCGGTGCCGATGGCGCGGGTTCCGCCCTGCGCGCAGTCATGAATGCGCAGACACCCCTGGGCGAGCGCATCGAGGAACTCGGCCACGGTTACAAGGAACTGGAGATTCCGGCGCGGGGGATAAGGGGTCAGGTTCATTTTTCCGATCATCCCGGCAACACCGCTGCGCCAGTCGGGAAAAATGAACCTGATGCTCTTTCGCCTTTCGCGATCGAACGCAATGCGTTGCATATCTGGCCGCGCGGCAACTACATGTGCATCGCGTTACCGAATGCGGAAGGCAGCTTCACGGTGACCTTGTTCATGCCCGGACAAGGCGATCCGAGCTTTGCAACCGTATCGACCGGCGCCGAAGCGCACGCGTTGTTCGAGCGTGATTTCGCCGATGCATTGCCGCTGATTCCAGAACTTGAACAGGATTTCGAATCGAACCCGGTCGGCGTGCTGTCGACGCTCTATCTCGATCGCTGGCATCTAAACGGACGCGCTCTGCTGGTCGGCGATGCCGCACATGCAATCGTGCCGTTTCACGGCCAGGGCATGAATTGCGGTTTTGAGGATGCGGTCGAGCTGGCGGATCTGCTCGACGCGCACGCAGACGACACCGCATGGACGTTTGCCGAATTCGAACGCCGGCGTCGCCCGAACGCCGAAGCGATCGCGGCGATGGCATTGGAGAACTACGTCGAGATGCGCGACTCGGTCGCCGATGCGGGCTTTCTTCTGCGGCGTGAACTTGGACGCGTGCTGGCCGAACGCAACCCGAATCGCTTCGTACCGCGCTATTCGATGGTCACGTTTACCCGCATGCCGTATGCACAGGCATTCGCGCGCGGCGCGATCCAGGATGGTCTCCTGCGCGAACTGACGAGCGGCAAGCAGGACATCAACGAGATCGATCTCGCGCACGCCGATGCACTCGTGCAAGCGCAACTCACGCTCCTCGAATGAGCAGGGCGCCGAACGAAACGAACGTACAGATTCGCGAGCTCCTCGCGCTGTATCGACGCACGCATTATCGCGTGGTGTTGCCCGACCACGCCGGCTGCACGATCCAGATCGGCGCGATCGTGCCGGGTGCGATCGCGAACTGGCTCGGCAAAGACGATTTCGCCGCTTACATGACCTCGTGCAATCCGTATTCGCAGACACTCAGCGATCGGCAGAACGGCGAGCGCCTCGCCGACCTGCGCGAACGACTGCATGCGGCAGGTGCGCGGTTTCTCGAAGGCATCGCGTCGGTTCCGGATGAGCCCTGGTTTGAACCCAGCCTGCTGGTCAGCGGTATTTCGCTGACCGCCGTCGATGCGCTCGCGCGCTTGTACGAGCAGAACGCGGTCGTGATCGTGCCTGCGCGAGGGCTCGCACGTCTGCGCGTATATCGCGCGGCCTGGCACCATGCCGACGTTGATGCCACGGACATCGACTACGCGACGACATGATCGCGCCACGCCGTAGCACTTGCCCTCCATGCATAGACACGCCGGTGCCCCGATTCGCCCGCGTCCTGCGTACTCCGACAGAACGATCCCGCAAAGTCCATGCGGCCACATCGTGCGCTGCATTCGCCCTTGTCTGCCCAACAATTCGATGAGATGACGCGCATCAGCCCTTGCCATGACAGGCCCACGCATGACGATTGAACGCCAGCGCCAGATCTTCGCCATCCTTCGCAACGCGCTCGACTCGAGTGCACCGCCCTCGCCTGCCCAATTGCTGGAAGCGTGCGGAGGCGACGAGGTGCTCGCTGCCGAGGTGCTGGCGCTGCTGCGCGAACGCGCGCCGGGCCTGCTCGACAGCAACTCGAACGAGATCGCCGGACGCCTGATTGACGCGAGCCACGAGTCGCAGCCGGCCGAAGGCGAGTCGATCGGCGGCTGGACCATCCGTCGCGAAATCGGTCGCGGCGGTATGGGCACCGTGTACCTCGCAGAGCGCAGCGGGGACGGCTACGTGCAGCAGGGCGCACTCAAGCTGATCAGGCGCGGCATGGATTCCGACGACGTGCTCGCGCGCTTTCGCGTCGAACGCGGAATTCTCGCCAGCCTCGTCCATCCGCACACGGCGCGCTTGCTCGATGGTGGCGTCAGCGAGGATGGCCGACCGTACTTCGTCATGGAGTATGTCGATGGCGACACCCTGCAAGGATGGGTGGCGCAGACGGGTGCAAACCTTGACGCGCGCATCGCCGTCTTCCTGCAGCTGTGCGAAGCCGTCGCCCATGCGCACCACAACTTGATCGTGCATCGCGACATCAAGCCCGACAACGTGCTCGTCGATGTGAACGGTCATGCGCGCCTGCTCGACTTCGGCATCGCCAAGTTGCTGGAGCCCGATGGTGGCCACGACCGCACCGTCACTCAGCGACGTTTCGTATCGCGTGCGTATGCGGCGCCCGAGCAGATCAGCGGCGCCGTCGCGACCACGGCTACTGACATCTACCAGCTTGGCGTGCTGCTGTTCGAGCTGCTCACCGGCGCACGCTTCAACGAAGCGCAACCGAGCGGAGCCGTGTCGGCATGGCTCGTGCGCGCTCAGGCGCAGGCAGATGCGGCGACCCGGCTCGCGGTTCCGGCATCCGAGCTGCGCGGCGATCCTGGCATCATCGTCGCTCGCGCGACCGATGCCGATCCGCTGCGGCGCTATACAACGGTCGAAGCCTTCGCCAGCGACATTCGTGCGTGGCGCAGTGGTCGACCCATCAGTGCACGCGCGGACAGCAGTGCCTATCGCCTGCGCCGCTTCGTCGGTCGCCATCGCATTGCGACCGCACTCGGCGTATTGGCGCTGTGTGCCATCTTCGCTGGTTCGGCACTGGCGATTTGGCAGGCGCGAAAAGCGGCTACCGAAGCGCGCCTCGCGCGTTCGGCTCAGGCGTTTCTGACCAGCGTGTTCGACGCTTCCGCGCCCGATGCGGCGGCCGGTGAGCGCGTGACCGCGCGCGAACTGCTCGACCGCGGCAGCGAGCGCGTTGAACGCGAACTCGGCGAGCAGCCGCGCCTGCGCGGCGAGATGCTGCTCACGCTCGGTTCGCTGTACCGGCAACTCGGGCAATTTCCGCAGGCCGAACATTTGCTCGAACGCGCTCGCACGACGCTCGCAGAGGTCGATTCCACCTCCGAAAGCGCCATCCGCGCGCAGATCGAGTACGCAGTGACCGAACGCGACCTCGGCAAGCTCGATGAATCCGAACGCGCCCTGGTTGTGGCACTCGCATTCGAACCGGATGCAAAACTACATTCGCAGGCCCTGGCCGAGCGTAGCCAGTTACGAGAAAAGCAGGGCCGCTTCGACGAATCGAGTGCCGATGCGCGCGCCGCGCTCGCGATCGACCTCGGTCGCGGTGAGAGCGCCCGCGGCGACCAGGCACGCGACCGCCAGGTCGAGGCGCTGACGCTGGCGCGCCGGGGTCAGTTTGACGAATCTGCGCGCCTGTCCGAGCAGGCACTTGCGGGCGCACGCGTCGTGTATGGAAAGGAAGACACGCGCGTCGCGCAGATGCTCAACGACTACGGCGTCGCGCTGGCGGAGAAAGGCCGCTCGAAAGACGCCGAGGTTGCGTTGCGCGAGGCGCTGGACATCCGCCGTAAACGCCTCGGCAACGATCATCCCGCCGTTGCCGAAAGCCTGCAGATACTCGGCGTCGCATTGCGCGGGCAGGGCCGCCTCGACGAATGTCAGGCTGCGCTCGAGGAAGCCTTGAAGATCCAGCGTGCCACGTTTGGCGAGCACCACGTGCTGATCGCCAACACGCTCAATTCGCTCGGCATGCTCGACTTCACGCGGCGCCGTCCCGCCGACGCTGAGCGCTATTTCCACGAGGCGCTTGCAATCTATCGCGAGCGCGGTGAAAGCGACAGCGCGCCAGCCACCGCCACCGCCAACAACGAGGCGACCGTGCTGATCCAGCTCGGCCGCTACGACGAGGCCGAGCCGCTGGTACGTCACTCGCTCGACGTGCACCTGAAACTGGTCGGCGAACAGCACCCGTTCGTGATGAGCGACCTCAACACGTTTGCGCAACTTGAGATGCGCCGCGACCACTTCGATAGTGCGATCGAACATGCGCGGCGTGCGGTGCGCATCGCCGACTCCGCGTCCAGCCCGGCACGCGAAGGCGCCTATGTGCACCTGTCGTTTGCGAACGTGCTCAATCGTGCCAGCCACGCGGAAGAGGCACTGACCGAGGTCGACGGCGCGATCGCCGCACTCGAACGCATGAATGCCACGGACGATCCGCGCATGCCGGTCGCACGCGCGGTGCGTGCTGATGCACTGCTGCGCCTTGGCCGTATCGACGAAGCGCATGAACTGGCCGACAAGGTCCTGGCCGAACGCAGCGAACGCTCGCCCGGTGACATCGCCGGACTCGCCGCGACGCATGTGCTGCTTGCGCGAATCGCGGACGCGCGCAAGCGCCCAGCCGACGCAGTCCGTGAACGCTCATCGGCCGCTGAGCTGCTGGCAAAGATGCCGACACCCGATCCGGATCTGCTGCGCCAGCTTCGCCCGCCGTCGCTGTCGAGAGGTATGTAACATGATCCGCTGCCTCGCCGGCGCGCGACCTGCGTCGGGTGCGAGTACAGTGGGTTGGCTGAAGTCCGCCGGTGGAATGGGAATGTCCCGATTCAGCGGCGGCTTGCGTACTCCAGACTGCCACCGTAATCAGAGCATCCGCAATTGCCCCACTCCATCGCAGCATGGCTCGCCGGCTTCGCATTGCTGCCTCTCGCGCATGCCGCAGACAACGATATTGACCACACGTTTGGCAGCTCCGTTTCAGGTTGGAATCGCCTGTTCGAGAGCGGCGGCGGGTCGCAGGACGAAAAGGCCGTCGCATTCGCCCGCACCGCGGACGGTGGCTATGTGGTCGCGCTCGAAGTCCCCGGCGGTGTCGCCAATGGAGGAACCGGGAAGCGCATCGGACTCGCCCGCCTCAAGAGCAACGGCAACTTTGTTGCCAGCGGCTTCGGCACGGGCGGGCGCATCTTCAAGGATGCGTTCCTGACCAGCGTCACCGACATGACCATCGACGCGCAAGGCCGCATCGTCGTCGTCGGCGCCACGCCTGGACAGGGCGGCCTTAGCGATTTCGGGGTGGTTCGCTTCCATGCGGACGGCAGCGACGACACCAGCTTCGCCGGCGACGGTGGCACGTCATTCGGCTTCGACGTCAGCGGTGTCGACATCACTGACGCGCCGACCTCGGTACTCGCCGATCCTGACGGTCGCATTGTCGTAGCAGGCAGCCTCGATCTCGGCAATTCCGAGCGCCGCTTCGGCGTCGTGCGCCTGAATGTGGACGGTTCGATCGATTCCACTTTCGGCGACATCGACGACGGCGCCGGTGGTCGTCGCGGCACGGACGGCCAGTTCGTTGTCAACACAGCCACCTATGCGAGCCGAATCCTGCGTATCGCCGACGGCTACTACGTCATCGCCGGTACGTCGGTGTTTTCGTCCACGGACACCGATTTCGCTGCGCGCATCCTGACGCCCTCGGGCTCCCCCTGGGCGAGTTTCGTCGGTTCAGCGACATTTCCAGTCGATGAGCCTGGGGCAGGCGGCTCGCTATACGACGGCGTCACCGATGCGGTCCTGGTCGACCCGACTACGATCCTGCTGGTCGGAACGGCCAGCGGAAAGTTCGCCGCGACGCGCATCACGGTGGGGACCAATGCCTCAAACCAGTACACGACGCTGACCCGGGACACGAGCTTCGTCGGCAGCGCGATTCCGAGCCGTCCCAACCGCTATGTCGGCAATACGTCGAACGCTGCCTGTGAGTCGGCGGCGCTGAGGAGCGACGGCCGCATCGTGCTGGTCGGCGGCACGTCGAGCACGTCCGTAAGCCGTGCACCGATCGATTCTGCCGACGAACCGACTGAAATTACGTGGACCTATGCCGGCCTGGTGACGCGGCTAAACCCCGACGGCAGCCCGGACAGCGCATTCGGAATCGGCGGCAGCTACGCGTACGTCGCGCCGACGACCGGAAGTTCGGCAAGCAACTACACCGCTTTCAAACAGGTGCGCTTCGACGGCGCGCAGCCGGTCATCATTGGCAGTTCGGTCGACAACACCTCGGTCGTTTCCGACTTTGACGGCGTCATCACTCGACTGCTGTCGGAACAGATATTCGCCGACGGCTTCCAGGCGCACCCGTAGCGTCGCGTTCGCGTCGCGCGCATGCCGCCCGCATGCGCGCGGCATGCCATTCTCACGCCATCCCGATCGCTCCCACCCTTCTCCAAGCGCGGCTTCGCGTTCGCTCGCAACGATGAGCCCACCTCCGGCAGCGGCGACAACGCCCACGGGCACCGACCTCGATCGTATGCATGTCCCGATCACTGGTCCGATTGCGTATTACGCAACGATCGCTCAAACCAAGGACACTGCCATGTCATTACGATTCGCTCCGCTGACGTCAACGCTGCTTGCCCTCGCCCTGTCCATCGCGCCACCGACGTTGTTTGCTGGTGATGGCGACGTGGACCCGACCTTCGCGCCGGCAAGCAACTGGTTGCCCGGTTGGGAACGCCTCGATTTCAGTGGGCTCAACGAAAAGGGCATTGCGGTCGCGCGCAACGTCGACGGGACGTTCATCGTCTGTTTGTCCGTTCCTGGCGGCAGCGCCGGCGCGAGGATCGGCCTGGTCAAATTCGATTCCAGCGGCCAACGCATCACAACTTTCGGCGTGAACGGTCAAGTGCTCAAGGATGCCGCGCTCAGTCGCATCGCCGACATGGCCATGGATGCGCAGGGACGCATCGTCGTCGTCGGTTCGACGCCGGGGCCGGCCGGCCTCGATGACTTCGGCATCGTCCGCTTCAACGCGGACGGCAGCGACGACACCACGTTCGCAGGCGATGGCGGCACCAGCGCCGGTTTCGAATACACGGTCGGCCCACTGAATTTCTATTCCCAGGATCGACCGACATCGGTGACGACCGATCCCACCGGAAATATTGTCGTAGCCGGCAGCACCTTCGCGCAAACCGGCGGAGGGGTGAAGTGGGGCGTCATCCGCCTGAACGCCGACGGCTCGTACAACAATCGTGTGAGCGGCCTGTACGCAGCGGACCAGGACGCCGTCGGCAACAAGATCCTGAGCCTGCGCGGCGGTTACTACCTCGTCGTCGGCAGCACCTTGGTCTCCGCTACCGACGCTGATTTCGGTGCACGCATCATCTCGCCGGCACTCCACGTGGCGTCCGACTACAGCGACTCAGGAGCATTCGCGTTCGACGTGGCCGCCGGCGACGGATCGCTGATCGACTTCGCCTCCGATGCAGCGCCTGCAGGCCCCGACCGGGTCGTCCTCGCCGGAGTGGCGAGCGAAAAAATCGCCGTGAACCGCATTCTCATCCAGCGGGACGGCAACGGCCATCCAGCTTCCCTCGCGTTGGATACAAGCTTCGTCGGCGGCGGGCTGCCGAACTATCCCTACAACTACGTGGGTCCCCTCAACGTCACCGACACCGACATCGGCTACGGCACCGCGCGCACGCGCGTCGCCATTCGCAGTGACGGCAGCATCGTCCTGACAGGCCGCTTCCATAACACCAGCGACAACAGTTCGAGCGCCATCGTCACCCGCCTGAGCGCGGATGGATCGGAAGACTCCGACTTCGCGTTCCTAGCCGCAACTCGGTTCTACAAGACTCCGACGAGCGCCGGAGGCAACAGTACCGACAGCGGATTCAGCGACTTGGTGATCGACGGCGGCCGGGCCGTGCTGGTCGGCACGTCACTGGACAGCACGGGTGACACTGATGGCATCATCACAAGGCTGCAATCGGACCTGATCTTCGCCGACCGGTTCGAGTAAGGCGGCGGAACAACCGGGCGCCAACGCGCTTCTCCGAGTATTGCCCCGGTGCCCTGCACGGAACCGCGCGGTAAACGCCGCATGGTGTTGCCGCGCGCATCCCGCTAGCATGCGCGCGGCATGCCCTCTTCCGATTTCCACGACCGCCCCGCCCTGCTCGAAGCGCACGCGCTCGCGTTCGCGCGCAACGACGAGCCGATCTTCGGGCCGCTCGATTTCGCGTTGCACGCAGGTGAAGTCGTCTTGATCGAAGGCGACAACGGCGCCGGCAAGTCCACCCTGCTGCGCGTTCTGTCGGGCCTGCTCGCGCCGACCTCGGGCGAAATCCGCTTGAACGGCGAGCCGTTGACGCTGGCACGGCTGTCACCACAGGTCGCGTTGCTCAGCCATCAATCCGGGCTCAAGCCGGAATTGACGGCAATGGAAAACCTGCGCTTCGCCGCAGGTTTGCATGGCGTACGCAAAGGCATTTCACCTGCTACCGCGCTGGCCGGCGTTGGTCTTGAAGGCTATGCGGATGTGCCGACGCGACAACTATCCGCCGGACAGAAGAAGCGCGTCGCGCTCGCGCGGGTGCTACTGGCGCCGGTCGGCTTGTGGCTGCTTGATGAGCCCTATGCGAACCTCGATCTCGACGGCATCCGTCTGGTCAATCGCCTGCTGGAGAATCATGCGAACCGCGGTGGTGCTGCGTTGATCACGTCGCACGGTGCGTATGCGTATACATCGGGTACGCCGCGCAGGATTCCTTTGCGACATGGCGAGAGTGGAGAAGCACCTTCCCATGGGAGCGGCGAGTTGACCTCCGGTGGGAGCGGCGGAAGCCGCAACGCTGGCACCTCCATCGCCGAACCGCGAGGTGAAGCATGAAGCCGGGCTCGACCTCCGCCGCCTGCGCTGCACTGATCCGTCGCGACCTTACCCTCGTCTGGCGTCGGCGCGGCGATGCGCTGAATCCGATTCTTTTCGCATTGATCGTGGTCTCGCTGTTCCCGCTTGCGCTCGGGCCGGAGCCCGAGAACCTGCGGCGAATTGCCGCTGGCGTGGTCTTCGTCGCGTTGCTGCTGGCGGGCCTGCTCGCGCTCGATACCTTGTTCCGCAGCGACTACGAGGATGGTTCGCTGGAGCAACTGGTGCTGTCGCCGCACCCCCTGTCACTGCTGCTCGCCTGCAAGATTGCCGTCCACTGGTTGACCACGGCATTGCCGTTGATCCTGATCGCGCCGCTACTCGGCGAACTGCTGCATATCGCCGAACCAGTGCGCTGGGTGCTGCCGGTCGCTCTGCTCCTTGCAACACCCTTGCTGAGTCTGCTTGGTGCCGTGTGCGTCGCGCTCACGGTCGGCATGCACCGCTCCGGCATGCTAGTCGCCTTGCTCGTTCTGCCTCTGTACGTGCCGGTGCTGATCTTTGGTGCGGGCGCCTGCAATGCGGCTCAGTCAGGCCTGCCTTTTCTTGCGCCACTGCTGTGGCTGGGCGCAGCGTTCGTGCTCGCGCTAGTACTCGCGCCGTTGGCCTGCGCGGCGGCACTCAGAATATCCCTGAGCTGACCCTTGGCGCCGGGAGTTTTCATGCAGGTGCCCAACACGAATTTGTCCGTTCGTATTAAGGTTGCGGTATACCTTTGCCGCGCCTGTGCTGAATGCTTCTGGGTGAACGACAAGATCCCGCCTCGCAACTTTCGCTCGACATGAATCCACTCCTCCTCTGGTTCCATAAATTCGGAGCACCGCCGACCGCTTACCGTGTCGCTGGCAAGATCGCGCCGTGGTGCTACGGTCTTGCACTCGTGCTCGGTATCGTCGCGTTGTACGGCGGTCTCGTACTGGCGCCACGCGACTACCAGCAAGGCGATGCCTATCGCATCATCTTCATCCACGTCCCGTGCGCATGGATGGGCCTGTTTGCGTATCTGTTCATGGCCGCGAATGCGTTCGTCGCGCTGGTGTGGCGCATCAAGCTCAGTGAAGTGCTGGCGATGGCGAGTGCGCCGGTGGGTGCTGCGTTCACCTTCATCACCCTCGTCACGGGTTCGATCTGGGGCAAGCCAATGTGGGGCACATGGTGGACCTGGGACGCGCGCCTGACTTCGGAACTATTTCTGCTCTTCCTCTACTTTGGCGTGATCGGCCTGCATGCGGCGGTCGAAGATCGTCGACAGGCCGCACGTGCGGCCGGTTTCCTCGCGCTGATCGGAGTGATCAATCTGCCGATCATCCATTTTTCGGTGAACTGGTGGAACACGCTGCACCAGGGGCAAACCGTGCGTCTGATGGGACCATCGAAAATCGACACAGGCATGTTGTGGCCGCTGCTGACGATGGCACTCGCGACGCATCTGTGGTTCTTCGGCAGCCTGCTGGTGCGCACGCGTGTCGGCTTGCTCGAGCTCGACGGCGGCAAGGATTGGGTGCGCACGATCGCGCTCGCTGAACCACCCCGACGTATCGGCGACTAGCGACCTCCAGGACTCGCATGCAGCGGGACTTTTCGCTTCCATGTCCGGTATGACGGAAAACCTGCGTATCCCCTTGTGAGGCGGCGACATGCCGCATTTATCGCAAGGAGAAAGTCCGTGAAAGGTTTCATTGCCGCAAAAGCACAGCGCGTGGGCGACTTTGGCGTTGCCATAGCGTTTTTCGCCCTGGCAGCCATCTGCACCAACGCAAATGCCGCCCAGTACGTACCAGATCCAACGTGGATCGGAGGCCTGATTGGCGCTGACAACTTCGCGAGCAGCTTCGACATCCGGCGTGGCCAGAAAGTCGCGCAGGGCGACAATGGCGATGTGATCGTCGCTGGCGTCGTTCCGGCTGCGGGTTCCGCCGCAGGACACATGAAAATCGGTCTGGTGCACTACAACCACGCCGGCGTTCGCCAAGCCTGGAGCAATGCGGGTGCCAATGGCTATTTTGGCAATCAGTACGTCATCGCGCCTTGCGACAGCGCCGGCTGGTGTGGCGACGTCAAAGACGTCAAGAGCATCTATCGGTTCGGCAATCGTGTTTACGTGCTTGCTGACACCGAGAGCTTCCTCATTCGCCCCGTTGGCAATCCGCCGGTGCCACAGGTCTATGCTGCTCCCGCGATCGAAGTCTATGTATTCGGTATCGATGGCTCGCTGCAAAGCGTGACCACAGTCGATGCCGATGCCTACGCAAACGATGACTCTCGCACGGTCTACGGTGGCGGAATCGCCGTCTACTCGAACCTGTTGTTGCCGGAGACCCTGACGCTCGTCTATGCCGGTACCGGCATCGTTGATGGCGTGTACCGTCCGCGATACGCCCGCTACAAAGTGGAGAGCAGCGGGGTGTTGACGAGCCTGACCGATGTGATGGAACCCGCGTTTGGAAGCGTTTGTTCCGCCGGCCACTACTGCCAGCTCTCAGGGATTGCCACTGGCGGTCGAGCCATCGGCAGTTCGGTGCCGCGGATTTACATCTCCGGTTCAAGTTGGCACCCAGGTCCGGATCCGGGAACCATAGGCTGGGCCGCCGGATGGGATGCATTCGCCGCCAGTGTCAACGCCACCGGCACGCCCGCAACGAGTTTCGCAACCAATGGCATTTACACCACCGAAGGCATCGGCACACAAAGTGGTGGGCAGAAGGTCGCCGTCAGCGGCGGATTCGGCGCAAGCGTCAACGACGACGTATTCCTGCTGGCCGACGTGGAACTCGCCTGTCGCAACGGCATCGCGATCCTCAAGCTTGCCGGCGACGGCACGCGCGCGAACACCTTCGGCAGCAATGGCCAAGTGTCGTACGGTGGAAGCAACGAAACCAATGCGAGCGCTTGCGGACAAGGATGGTTTTTCAGGACGATCCGCGCCGACTATCCGACCGACATCGTCTATTCCGGCGGTCTCCTCGGCGTGGCAGGGCTGAATATCTATGGCAGCGGCACCATCTGCATCGTGGGACAGCCATGCCCTGAGGACAACGTCGACGGAGAAGTCGCCGTGATCGACCCCAACACCGGCGCGATCAACTCGTGGCGCGGCTACGCGTATGCGGACACGGCCGACGGCGCTCGCTCGCGCCATTCGGGCTTCTGGGGTATCTCCAGCGCAGGCGATGGGACGTTCACGGTCGGTGGCGACGTGCGCTACTTTGAAACAGCGCCAGCGGATCGACGCGGCAAGCAGATGTTTGCGACGCTGCGGGTCGCTCCATTCAGCGACTCGATCTTCAAGAACGGCTTTGAACCCAACGCTCCATAGCAACCCATGTGCCGCGCGTGGGAGAACGGTCCAGCGCGCGGCGTTTCGCCGCCACGATAAAGCACGTTTCTGCGGGCAAATTTGCTAGGCTGCATGCCCCCCCCATGTCACGTGGATGAATTCGTGAGTGAATTCCTGTCGATGGGCGGCTACGGCGCTTACGTCTGGTCGTCCTATGCCGTATTTCTCATCGTGCTCGCGCTGGAAGCGCTGGCTCCACTCGCGCAGCGCAAGCGTCTGCTCGCGGACATTCGCGGCCGCCTGAAGCGCCGCGAAGCGCGCGAGGCCAGGTCATGACACCGACCCGCCAACGGCGCCTGATCGTGGTCTCTCTTGTGCTCGCAGCCGTCGCGATTGCCGGCGGCCTGACGGTGCTCGCCTTGCAGCAGAACATGACCTATCTCTTTTCGCCGAGCGAAATCGAAGCGGGCGAAGCGCCTACCGCCGCAGCGTTCAAGCTCGGCGGCGTCGTGCTGGAGAAATCGGTCAAGCGCGCGAGCGATTCACTCAAGGTCGACTTCATCGTCACTGATCGCTTCAAGGAAATTCCGGTCGAATACACCGGCATCCTTCCTGATCTCTTCCGCGAAGGCCAGAGCATCGTCGCCACCGGCAACTTGCGCAACGGCCATTTCGAGGCGACCGAAGTGTTGGCCAAGCACGACGAAACCTACATGCCGAAGGAAGTCGCGGACGCGATTGCCAAGGCGAAGCAGGCACACGCCGAACATGGCGACGCGCCGACGCCCGCCGGAGACACCCCTTGATTCCCGAGCTTGGCCAATTCGCGCTGATTCTTGCGCTGCTGCTTTCACTCGCGCAATGCGTGCTGCCGATCCTTGGCGCACACCTGGGCAACCGCGCGTTGATCGCTGTCGCGCGACCTGCGGTTGCCGGACAAGCCGTCTTCGTTGTACTCGCGTTCGCGATCCTCACCTATGCTTTCATCACGCAGGATTTTTCGGTGCGGTACGTCGCCGAAAATTCCAACTCGCTGCTGCCTTGGTACTACCGCTTTTCGGCGGTCTGGGGTGCGCACGAAGGTTCCTTGCTGCTGTGGGTGCTGATACTCAATGTGTGGACGCTCGCGGTCGCCGCTTTCTCGCGTCGCCTGCCCGATGAATTCATTGCACGCGTGCTTGGCGTGCTCGGCTTCATCAGCTTCGGCTTCCTGCTGTTCACCGTGCTGACCTCCAATCCATTCCTGCGCGAGCTACCGATACCGCTGGATGGCAACGATCTCAATCCTGTCTTGCAGGACCCGGGGTTGATCATGCATCCGCCGATGCTCTACACAGGCTACGTCGGCTTCTCGGTCGCGTTCTCATTCGCGATCGCCTCGCTGCTCGGCGGTGAGCTCGATGTGCGTTGGGTGCGCTGGGCGCGGCCGTGGACGAATGTCGCCTGGGGTTTCCTCACACTCGGCATCGCACTGGGTTCGTGGTGGGCGTACTACGAACTCGGCTGGGGTGGCTGGTGGTTCTGGGATCCGGTCGAGAACGCGTCCTTCATGCCGTGGCTGGTCGGCACCGCGCTGATCCATTCGCAAGCCGTCACCGAAAAACGCGGCTCGTTCCGAGCGTGGACGTTGCTACTGGCGATCTTCGCGTTTTCGCTGTCCCTGCTCGGTACTTTCCTGGTGCGCTCCGGCGTGTTGACCAGCGTGCACTCGTTCGCCAGCGATCCAAAGCGTGGCTTGTTCATCCTGACCTTTCTCGCGATCGTGATCGGAGGCTCGCTGTTGCTCTACGCCGTGCGCGCGCCGAAGGTGTCCGGCGGCGAGCCGTTCGCTGCCGTATCACGTGACACCGCATTGCTGATCAACAACCTGATGTTCACCTGTGCGGCCGCGATGGTGCTACTCGGCACGCTGTATCCGATGGTCGGCGATGCGTTCAACCTCGGCCGTATTTCAGTAGGACCGCCCTACTTCGGTTTCATGTTCGTGCTGTTGATGCTGCCAGTCGTATTGCTGCTGCCGTTCGGACCGATGTTGCGCTGGCGCGCCGGCAATCTTGGCGCCGCCGCGAAAGCATTGCGGCCGGCGTTGATCGTCGCAGTCGTCGCAGCCGCTGCAACATGGCTCGTCGCACGCGAGTTGCCGTGGAAGGCGCTCATGGGTGTTGCCGCATCGCTGTGGGTTGGCATCGGCATCGTGCTCTACGCGATCTCGCGTTGGCGCAATGCGCCGCGCGGTCGGCGCTACACGCCGGAAATGATCGGCATGATTTGCGCGCACTTCGGGGTTGCGGTGTTCGTGGCCGGCGTGTTGATCGTCGAGGCGACCAGCGTCGAGAAGGATGTGCGACTCGCGCTCAACCAGACCATTGAAATCGGCGCGCTGAGTTTCCGTTTCGACGGCGTCACGCAGGCGCAAGGCCCGAACTTCACCGCACAGCAAGGCACGCTCAGCGTTCTCAAGGATGGTGTCATCGTCGCGAGTCTGCATCCGCAAAAACGCATCTATGTGCGCAACCAGCAAGCGCAGACCGAATCGGCGATCGATCCGAGCCTGTTCCGCGATATCTACGTCGCGCTCGGCGAACCGGTGGGCGACGATGGTGCGTGGGCCGTGCGCGTCTATGTGAAACCGTTCGTGCGCTGGATCTGGCTCGGTGCGTTGTTCATGGTGTTCGGCGGATTTGTAGCGGCCTGCGATCGGCGGTTTCGCGCGCTGCCCGCCCCTGCAGCAAGCGCGAAAGACGACGCGAGCGTGGCGCGTGATGCGCGTCGAGCACCATCCCCACCCAACCCTCCCCTTGAAGGGGAGGGCTTTGCATGAATGCACGACTGCTTCCATTCGCAGGCTTTGTCATGGTGCTCGCCCTGCTCGGCTTCGGCATCTGGTGGAGCAGCACGCACGACTTGCGCGAAGTGCCTTCACCACTGATTGGCAAACCGGCACCGGCGTTCTCGTTGCCATTGCTCAACGATCCGACGAAACGCCTCGACAGCAAGGACCTCGTCGGCCAGCCTTACCTGCTCAACGTGTTTGCGAGTTGGTGCTTCGCCTGTCGTGACGAACATCCGATCCTGATGCAGGAAGGCAAGCGACTTGGCATCAAGCTGGTCGGCTTCGACTACCGCGACGAGCCCGCCGAAGGACAGCGCTGGATCGCGCAGTTTGGCGATCCGTACGACGTGATCATCGCGGATGTGCGCGGCAATGTCGCGATCGACTTCGGCGTGACCGGCGCACCCGAGACCTTCCTCGTCGATGCCAATGGCATCGTGCGGTACAAGTACATCAGCCCGATCACACCCCAGGTCATCGCCACTGAGCTGCTGCCGCGCATCGCCGCAATGCAGAAGGAGGCGCGATGAAACGCCAAGTCAGCGAGCGCTCTGAAGCCCTCCCCTTCAAGGGGAGGGTTTGGGTGGGGATGGTGTGCATGATCTTCACCCTGCTTTGCCCATTCGCCTTCGCCACCGTCGACCCCCTTCCCTTCAAGAACCACGCCGAAGAACTCCGTTTCCAGACTCTGGCGAAGCAGCTGCGCTGTCTCGTTTGTCAGAACGAAAGCCTCAGCGATTCCGGCGCACCACTCGCCGCGGATCTTCGGCGCGACGTGTTCGAACAGATGCAGGCCGGCAAGAGCGACGACGAGATCAAATCCTGGCTCACCGCACGCTACAGCGATTTCGTGCTGTACGACCCACCGTTGCGCGGCGGCAC
>JBDSFA010000047.1:0-6135 GCA_039919785.1 Dokdonella sp.
CGAGATGCAGCATGACCGAGCTGTCCTTGCCGATCGAATACAGCATGACCGGACGTTCGGATTCCGCGACGGCTTCGCGCAGGATGTCGATGCTTTCGGCTTCCAGCCGTTGCAGGTGGGTCAGGGCTGGCATGCGGATCAGCGGGGCTCGGTCGATGGGATGGGCGGGACAGCGCAGTTTACGACGCCGCGGCGCGGCAGCTCCAGAAAGATAGCCTTTTCCGCCGGCCTCTGCCTGCGCGCGATGGCATGACGATATGGCCGAACGCCGCGCAGGACGCTTCGAGAGCGCACCGCGCTCACCGGTTTGTTTCGCACGAATCGGCGGGGCCTGAGACAGACTGGACGCCACGAGCGAACGAAATCTTTTGACCGGTGTGTACTTCTGCGCCTAAGCTGCCGGCCCGCATGCGCATAACTCTCGTCCTCGAGCCAGACGATATCGAGCGCTTCACTGCGGCGTTCGAGCGTGTGCGCCAGACCACGCGCTGTGCGGACGAAGTCGAGATCATCGACGCGGCAAAATATGCGCTCGATAATCTGGGCATCGGCACGGCCCCTGCGTATGTGCGCAAGCGCCTCGTCGAGGTGCAGCGGCTGATCATGATGCTCGAAGACCAAGCCTGGAACCTTGCCGATCCCGAGCGTACCGATGTGCTCGAAACCCTGGCGTACTTCAGCGATCCGGATGACCTGATCCCGGACGACATCGAGGTCATCGGCCTGCTCGACGACGCGATCATGCTGGAACTGCTGCTGCGCCGCTTGCGCAAGATGCGCAAGGCCTATGCGGATTTTTGCGTCTTCCGTGAGGCGTTGCGGATCGATCCGTCCGATGCGACCTTGCACGCATACCATGCACGCGTGCTGGCCGAACGCCGCGCCGCCTTGCATGTGCGCATGCGCCGCAGCAAGGCCAAGGCGCGCGATGATGATTCAGGGGTTTCTGCGCGCGACGATGGCGTAGCTGTTGAACGGTGTGCTGCCCCATAGCGGCCGCACGTCGATGTCCAGGCCGGCGGCACGCAGCGGCGCTTCCACCTCCGCGCGGTCGGGGAAATGCCGCGGTGGGGTGCGCATCCAGCGAACCGCATAAGCGAAGCGTTCTTCCCACACCGTGATCCGGAAACGCCAGCTGCGTTCGCGCAGCACGTTGCGCACGATGAGCAAAGCACCGGGAGCGACCCGTGCCGCGGCTTCGCGCAGCAGAAGCTGTTGCTCGGCAGCGTCCAGATAGTGCAGCACGTCGAGCAGGATCACGTGGCCCGAGAATTCGGGCAGCGCGTTTGCTTGGCCGTCATCGAACGCGAGGTCGACGCCATATTCACGCGTGATGCGCCGTGCCTGCGCGATCTTGCCTTGGTCGAAGTCGATACCATGGTAGTGGCCGCGAAACCCGCATTCGCGCAGATGAAAACCAAGCAGACCGAAACCGCAGCCGATATCAAGCACGTCGGCGGAGCTGGTCGCGATTCGATCCGCGACGGCCGTATACGCGGGGTCCAGTCGCAGCTTGGCGCGCACGTAATCGCGCTGCCATGGCCAGCGGAAGCGTGCTGCAATGCGGCGAGCTATCTCGCGCTGATCGGACATGGGTGCGTCAGGATCAATGGTTGCTGGTGTCGGCATCCGTCCATCCATCAGGCAACAGAAGGCACGTCGCGCCAGGTTTCATTGAACACGCGCAGGAAATTGCCACCGACGACCTTATCGATTACGCGATCCGGATGCCCGCGCGCCGCCAGCTGGCTGGCGATCGTCTCGTAGCGGCGCGACGTATTGAATTCGGAAACGAAGGTATACGCGGCTGCACTCTCACCCGGCGCAGCAATACCGGCCTTCGCGCGGTCTGCGATATCGTCTGCGAAAGCCTTCTGGTACTCGGGCGTGAGCTGGACGCCCGACGTTGTGCCGTCCGTGCCGATGCCGACGTGATCCTCGCCACAGACCTTGAGTGCATGCTCGATGTGGGCAATCGCATCGGCGGCGGTGGGTTGTCCGCTCTTGCGCAGATACGGCATCAGGTAGATGCCGATGACGCCGCCGCGATCGGCGAGCTGGCGCAGCGTTGCATCGTTCTTGTTGCGCGGGTGCGCGTAGACCGTGGCGCAGCCCGAATGCGAGACGATGACCGGGTTCTTCGACGTGGTGATCGCCTCGTCGGTCGTGCGCTGGCCGCAGTGGCTCAGATCGACCAGCATCGAGCGCGCGTTCATGCGTTCCACCAGCGCGGATCCCAGGCGGCTCAGACCTGCGTTGCCCGGTTCCATGCAGCCGTCGCCGACCAGGTTGCGCACGTTGTAGGTGAGCTGGAGGATGCGCAGGCCCAGTCCCTGGAAAATGTCGAGCTTTTCGATGTCTTCGCCGAGTGGCGTCGCATCCTGGAAACCGTAGATCACCGCGAGCCGTTGGCTGCGCTTGGCCTCGGCGAGATCGCTCGCGCGCGAGAATTTCAGCAAGGTATCCGAATGCGCCGCGATTTCCCTGTCCCAGCGCGCGATCGACGTGATCGCTTCGGCGTAGTCGTTCGCGTAGCTTGCTCCGCCACCCACGGTCACATTGACGGCAGACAAACCCGACGCGCGAATATCGGCAAGGTCCGACGCGTCCATCGGCTTGCCGGGTTTGTTCGCGCTGCCGGGCGAACACAGCGCATCGATGACCGTCGCTTTCGCATAACCGGGCCATGGCGGCGCTGCGATCGCGGTCTCACCTGCGCGCAGGTGACGTGCAAGCGCGACCGAGGTCAATGCACCGACAGCCACCGCTGAAAGAAAACGGCGACGCCCAGCCAGAGAATTCGTCATCGGGATCCCCGTCAAATGAGTGGCGATTGTGGACGAGGCATCCGCCACACGACAACCCCGCGACAAGCTCTGGGCAGGCCCCACAGTTCCGGCATATCCTCGACAGTCGATGCCCCTGCATTCGGCGTGCGCCGAAAGCCCAGCAATCGGTCAGCTCGAGATTCCTCCTGCGAGGTCAGCCATGCATTTCTTTGCCATCCTGCGAGAACTCGATGCCACCCAGCGCAAAGTCGTGCTCGCCAGTTTCCTTGGCTGGACGCTCGATGCCTTCGACTATTTCCTGCTCGTCTTCGTGATCCCCGAAATCGCACGTGAGTTCCATGTCGGAACGACCGAGGTGGCGTTCTCGCTGACCTTGACTCTCGCCATGCGTCCGCTCGGTGCCTGGTTGTTCGGGCGGCTGGCCGATCGTTACGGTCGACGGCCGGTGCTGATGGTCGACATCGTGCTGTTCGCGGTGCTTGAAGCAGCATCCGCACTGGCGCCGACATTGACCACACTGCTGATCGTGCGCGCGCTGTTTGGTATTGCGATGGGCGGCGAGTGGGGCATCGGCGCGTCGCTGGCGATGGAATCAATACCGGCAAAAGCGCGCGGTGCGGTCTCGGGATTGCTGCAGGAAGGGTATGCCGCAGGCTATCTGCTGGGCGGTCTGTGCTATCTGCTGCTGTTCGACCATATCGGCTGGCGCGGCATGTTCGCGATCGGCGTGCTGCCGGCGCTGTTGGTGCTGTACATCCGCCGCCACGTGCCGGAATCGCCGGTGTGGATCGCGACGACCGGCCTCGCGGCAAAGGCGCGCATCGGTTTCGCTGAAACCATGCGCGGTCGTTGGGGCCTGTTTGCCTACCTCGTTGTACTGATGATGTGCTTCAACATGTTCAGCCACGGATCCCAGGACCTGTATCCGACCTTCCTGAAAGAGCAACATCACTTCGACACGCAGACCGTCGCCTGGCTGACCATCGCGCTGAATGTCGGTGCCATCGTCGGTGGACTGTTCTTCGGTGCGTGGTCCGAGCGTGTGGGCCGGCGCCGCGCGATCATCACGGCGGCGTTGCTTGCTTTGCCGATGGTGCCGCTGTGGGCGTTCGGCGGCTCGGTGGTGCTGCTCGGTGTTGGCGTCTTCCTGTTGCAGGTGATGGTGCAGGGTGCCTGGGGCATCGTGCCGGTGCACCTGAACGAGCTGTCGCCGGATGGCGTGCGCGCGACGTTGCCAGGGTTCGCCTATCAGGGCGGCAACTTGCTGGCGTCGTTCACTGCGCCCTTTCTGGCCTGGTTCGCCGCGCGGCCGGGCAATGACTATGCGTTTGCGATGGCGAGTTTCATCGCGGTCGTCGCCGTTCTGCTCGCCATCGTGACCGCTCTGGGCCCTGAGGCGCGGGGCGCTCGCTTTGGCGCCGACGCCGCTGTAGCAGGCGGCGAATGACGCCGCACCGATAAGCTGCTAGGCTCGCGCGCTTTTTTGTTGTGGAGTTCAAGGTGAAAATCGAAGCGAACAAGGTCGTCTCGTTCCATTACAGCGTCAACGACGGTGGCGATGCCCCGGTCGATTCCTCGCGCGAACGAGGCGAGCCACTGACCGTGCTGATTGGCCAGGGCAACATCATTCCGGGTCTGGAAAACGCGCTGCTCGGGCGCGAAGTCGGCGACAAATTCGAGGTCAGCGTCGCTCCGGCGGACGCGTATGGCGAGCGTCGTGCGAACCACACCCAGCGTGTGCCGAAGAAGTATTTCGCGGACGCTGAAAACCTGCGCCCCGGCATGAGCACGGTATTGCAGACGCAGGAAGCGGGCGCTCGCATGGTCGTCGTGCACAAGGTCGGATCGAGCGTGATTGATGTCGACCTCAACCATCCGCTTGCCGGCAAGACACTGGCCTTCGATGTCGAGATCACCGAAGTTCGCGATGCGACGGAAGAAGAGGTCGCGCATCGACACGCGCACGGCGCTGGCGGGCACGAGCACTGAGTAGCTGGGATTTGGGATTCGGGATTCGGGAAGTGCCGGCGCCGTTCAATTGCCGAACCCCTCGTCATTCAAAGCACCCTTTTTCCGTAGACGAAATGTTCGCGCCACCAGCTGCTGTCGATGCTGTCGAGGCGCACGGTACCGCCGCTGTTGGGCGCATGCACGAAGCGGCGTTCGCCGACGTAGATGCCGACGTGACCAACATGGCCGTCGGTCGCGAAAAACACCAAATCGCCCGACTGCAGCGTATCGACGGCGAGTTTGCGTTCGCTGAGCTCGCTCATGTCGGTTGACGTACGCGGCAGCTCGACACCAGCCGCGTCGCGGAACACATAGTCGACGAGGCCGCTGCAATCGAAGCCGCTCTGCGGTGTGTTGCCACCCCAGTGGTAGGGCGTACCGACCAGGGCGATGGCACGAAAGAGGACCGCGTTTGCGGAATTGGCGCGCGGCGTCCCCGCCATGAGCGGTGGCTGGGCGCGGTGCGGCGAACTGCTGCAGGCAGCCAGAGCCAGCGCAAAGGCCGGGATCGTGAAAAAGCGTTGGCGACTCGTCACCCGGCTAAATTCGCCGACGGACGGTCGGCTGTCAATGCGCCCTGGAAGCCGCGCAGGACGCCAAACTCAGGCAGCACTGCCGCAAAGTGTCAGTTTTGGACGCGCCGGAGCCTCAATGACGGGTTCCACCAGCGAGGGAATGAGCAAGGAATGCAAATCTTTGACAGTTTCCTCGAAACGGGCGAGGCGATCATTCGCGGCAACGGAAACCGCATGCGGAACGTTGCCGGCATCGATCAGACTGCGCACCATGGCGCGTTGCGGTTCGCCGAAATCCGGGTCCTGCAGCGCTTCATCGAGCGCGCAGACCAAGGCGGCCAACCAGCCGGAATTCGGAGCCCGCAGCGCAAGCAGCAGTTCGTTGGTCGATACCTTCATGGGAACACCCGCCGTCCGTGATTCATGGCTGTCGTCGATGCACGTTCGATGCCAGTTGCTCCCTCGGCAAGTGCGGTAGGCTGGGCGTTCACAAGGCGAGGCGGCGTTTATGCGATTTTGGAATTTCCAGGGCGGCGTGTTGCTGGCGGCATTGCTCGCCGGTTGTTCTGCTTCGACGCTCCCGCTGCGCAGCGAGCGCTATGACCTGATCGTGCGCCACGGCCTCGTCTATGACGGCACCGGGGGAGCACCGCGGCAAGCGGATGTCGGCGTACGCGGGGAACGCATCGCGACCATCGGCAACCTTTCGTCCGCGCATGCACGGCACGAGATCGATGCGCACGGCCACGCCGTCGCGCCAGGGTTCATCAACGTTCTTTCATGGGCACCTGATGCATTGATCGCCGATGGCCGCTCGATGT
>JBDSFA010000168.1:0-8505 GCA_039919785.1 Dokdonella sp.
ACGGCGCCACCGAGTTGCTGCGCTCTTCGGGTGGTTATTTCGATCTGCGCTACGTCACCATCGCCGACAACGGCGCCGACGATGACGCGTTGATTCGCTTCGACACGGCGGGCGGCTTCTCTGCGAGTAACTCAATCCTGTACGACCCGAATGGAGCCGCCAGCGGTGTCGTGGTGGATGCGCCGAGCGGCAGCACGTTCAGCATAAATTGCGT
Organism: Dokdonella sp.; assembly: GCA_039919785.1. Lineage (GTDB taxonomy): Bacteria > Pseudomonadota > Gammaproteobacteria > Xanthomonadales > Rhodanobacteraceae > Dokdonella_A. Next base: position 215 of record JBDSFA010000168.1, read on the forward strand.
GCTGGTGCACGAGGACAGCGGGCTGGCGGGAAAGCCGGGCGTGACGAATCTCGTCGTCGCCGATCCGCAATGGGACACGAGTGGTTTGTATCCGGCGGGCATATACGTTCCCGGTCCTGACTCGCCTGCCGTGGATGCCTGCGGTCCGGGTCCGGGAATGATTGCCGACCTGCTGGGCGGTGCGCGGCCACAAAACCTGCCCAAGCCCGATGGGTTCGGGACTTACGACATGGGTGCGATCGAGCGTCTCCCCGACGACATTTTCGGCGACGGGTTCGAGCAACCGTGAAGTTCGCGATTCGAACTTTCCCGCAGCTTTTCCTGCGCACCGCAAACTGCTGGAAAGTTCCGTTGGCCTCGAGCTAGGCGCGGCGAGAAAAGTCCGTTCGATCTGAGCCTAAGCGCAGCGAAGGAAATCCGTCCGATGTGAGCCAAGCGCAGCGAAGGAAATCCGTTCGATCTGGGCCAAGCGCAGCAAAAAAAAATCCGTTCGCCCTGAGCGTAGCGCAGCGAAGTCGAAGGGCCAGCGCTCCGCTGCTCGTGTCGCATCAATGGTTCATGAATCCAGGCGTCGACTCATCCCCTGCAGTCATGCCCGCACGGCGCTTCCACTCTTTCATGTTCACACCTTTAACGGTCAACCACAGCGCGAGCGACAGTTCCGCGATGAGGCAGGGCATCAGGATCGCCGGGAATAGTTTTTCCGCGATCATCGGTACGAGCAGAAGCGCGACACTGTTGATCAGGTAGCATGCTCCCGCGATTTGCATCAGCAAGCCGATGAGCCAAGGCAAATATCGCGATTTGCGGATCAGGTAGCCCTCGACCAGGCACACGAATCCGAAAAATATGAGTCCGATACCGAAACCGTGTTCGTGCAAGCGGATCGCAAGATACGACCAAGCTTGCAGCTGCGCCGGATCGAATGACTTCAGATACGACGCGTCGTCGAGCAAGAGCAAGGGCACCAGCAGCATTGATTTGTTGGCGACCAGCACGGCGGTCTGGATCAGGTTCAGCAGCAGGTTCAGCAACGCGAGGTTGCGGTTGACCGGTCGCAGCAGAATGTACAGCGCCCACATCACGAAGACGTCGCAGACGTGCATCGCAAGGTCGCCAACGATGCCGAAACGCCACAAGGATTCGGACGCGATGATGTGATTGGCGGTAGCTGCCGCGTTGCCGGACACTACCAGCGTGCCGCGGATGAAAAGCTCACCCAGCGCACCGGCCACAATAATGACGAGATAGAGAATGCCGCCGAACCTTGCAGTGGTCTGCGGCGATGTTTCAGATTCTGGCGCTGTCATCGTGCCCTCGGAAAAAGATAGCCGCTCGTGCAGCGGCGAAGAACTGCCATCGCGCCGGCGCTTTGCCAACGGGCGATCACGCTAGTGGAACCACGCATCGCGCGGCGCGTGCCAAACGGCACCGGCAACGAAGGAGGGGAGCCGAGACCGTCTGTCGAATGAATTGCGCTGCATGCTGGCTTCGCTGGACATGGAGAATCCAAAAAAAGTGTGCAACACCGCTCGGTAGCGCCGTCCGGTCGTTGGCCGGCAGCCATTGGGGTTAGGATCAACGCACTCATGGGGGGGCGTTCATGACCACAGTCACGATCCACGATGGGACCGCTGGCGGTAGCGTGCTCTTGGCGGCAATCGGGGAAGTCCCATGACCCAATCAGCACCGGTGACGATCGCACCGCAGGGACGGCTGCTGCGTGTGCTCGGACTCGCCTTCGGACTCGCCGTGCTGATCGGCAATTCAATCGGCATGGGCATCCTGCGCACGCCGGGCGAAGTCGCCGCACATGTGCCATCGGTGTCGCTGTTCCTGCTGGTGTGGGTCATCGGCGCGGGCTATGCGCTGCTCGGCGCGCTGTGCGTGTCAGAGCTCGCTGCGATGCGACCGCGCTCCGGTGGTCTGTATCCGCTCGTTCACGATGCGCTTGGACCCTTCGCGGGATTCCTCTCCGGCTGGACCGACTGGATAGGAACGTGCTGCAGCATGGCGGCGGTCGCGATCGTGCTGGGCGAGTACGCAGGTCCGCTGCTGCCGGTCCTGCAGGGGAACTCGGTGGCAGTGGCGTCGAGCGTGGTCGTTGCGTTCGCACTGTTGCAATGGCGCGGTATCCGCGTCGGCAACGTCGCACAGCTCGTCACCAGCCTGGTCAAGGGCGTCGCGCTGCTTGCGCTCGCCATCGTCGCGCTGGTGACTGCGCTGCCTGAAGGTTTGGTCGCTCCACATGGCGCGGTGGTTCCCGTCATGCCGCAGGGTCTCGCGCTCGCCGCGGCGCTCGTGGTCGCGCTGCAATCGGCGATATACACCTACGACGGCTGGACCGGTCCGATCTACTTCGGCGAAGAGATCCGCGATCCGGGACGCGAGCTGCCGCGCTCGATGATCGGCGGTGTCGTGCTGGTGCTCGCGATCTATCTCGCCCTCAACCTTGCGTTCCTGCGCGTGCTCGGCATCGAGGCGATGGCCGGCGACCCGTTTGTCGCAGCGTCGGCCGCCGCGCGGCTGTTCGGGGCTGGCGGCGACACGGCGTTGCGCATCCTGATGATCGTCTCGCTGATCGCCGCGGTGAATGCGCTGCAGTTGATGGCATCGCGCATCCCGCATGCCATGAGCGGCGACGGACTGCTGCCGGCTATCTTTGGGCGCGTGAATCGCGGTGGCACGCCGGTGCCGTCGCTGCTGGCCGGAACCGTCCTGACCCTGGTCTTCGTTATCAGCGGCACTTTCGACGCGGTGCTTGCGTTGCTTGCGTTCTTCTTCGTTGCCAACTACATGCTCGCGTTCATTGCGCTTTTCGTGCAAAGGCGCCGTCGACCGGAAGTATCCCGACCGTTTCGCGTGCCGGGGTATCCGTTCGTGCCCTTGCTCGCACTCGGCAGTTCGGTATTTTTTCTGGCGATGGCGGTTTGGGGCGACCGCAGTCACAGCCTGATGGCGGGCGGACTGCTCGCGCTTGCGTGGCCCGTGTACTACGTGCAGTCGCGGTTACGACAAAGATCTGTGCGGCACTGAACGCGTTCATCCCGTCTCGGGCCTTTCTCCGCAATGGGTTGATCGCTGTATTCGGTGTGCAGTTGCTGACTCATCAGCGCACGCCCACCGTGCCGTTCGCCGCTTTGACCAGCTTGACCGGGTCATAGCCGACGCCGTCCTTGAACACGATCGCAACGTTTTCGATATCGTTGATGTGCTTTGCCGGATTGCCCTTGATCAGCACAAGGTCGGCGGCCTTGCCCGCTTCGATGGAGCCGATGGATTTCTCCTCGCCCATGAAGCGCGCCCCATTGAGCGTGGCGATCTGGATGGCCTGCAGCGGAGTGAAGCCGGCTTCGACCAGCAGCTCCACTTCGCGCTGGTCGCCGTAGCCGGCGATTACGCCGCCGTAGCCGGTGGGGTCGAGTCCAGCCAGCAAGGTGCCGCCCTGTTTCACGAACGCGCGCTCGAAATCCTGTTCCAGCTTGAACATCTTCGTCCACGGGCTGTCCGTTTTGGCCGCGGTGCGTTCGCGCGCTGCCAGATACTCCAGCCGTGCTTCCGGCAGCATCGCGTCAAGCACGCGCGAATCCAGCGGCGCACGGCGCGGCACGAACGTCTCGAACACCGGCAGGGTGGACGTGATGGCCACATGTTTGGACACGAGGTATTTGATCAATTGCTGAATCCGCGGATCGCTGACGCTCATTGCTGCGAGATTTGCGACCGCAGATTTTGCGTCCGGGCACACGTCGGGTTGCTTGTCTGCCGCGAATTCGGTGTCCACCACGAGGCCGTGTTCGAGGTTGTCGATGCCAAGATCCGCCGCTTCGCGAAAGCCGATGCTGCACAGGTGCCCAGTGACCTTGATATTCCGCGCATGTGCCGCGGTGATGGCTGCCGACAATTCGCTGCGCGTTATGTGCATGTACGCCTTGAACGACGTCGCGCCTTCGCCAATCCAGTAGTTGACCGTCTCGGTCGCATCTTTGGCGTCAGCCAGCTCGTGCATCTGCGGCGTAAAACTGCCGATGCCTTCGAGGTAGGGGCCCGTCGTGTGCATTTTCGGGCCGGGAATCTTGCCCGCATCGATCGCTTTCTTCAGTTCGAGATCGGTGTAGGGTTCCGTGCTACCGGTCGTACGGATGGAGGTGACGCCGCCAGCGAGGTAGAGCTTGGGAAAGCTCGATGCCTGCTCGGAGGCCATTGCTTCCTTGGCTTCCGGGTTGATCTTCGGCGCCGGATAGAACAGGTGGTCGTGCATGCCGACCAGGCCAGGAATCAGCGTGTGGCCGCTGCCGTCGATCACGGTTGCGTCTCTTGGCGCCGTCGTCGATCGGCCAATGCTGGCGATGCGGCCGTCGCGAAGTACAACGGTCTGGTTGTCCTTCGCGCGTGCGCCGGTGCCGTCGATCACGCGTACGTGAGTGATTGCGATCAACGGTTGCGCGTGACTCACGAACGAAAGCGTCTGCTCCGACAACTGCGGTGCAGCCGCCCACGCGCAAGAGGCCATGCACCACAACGCGAGCGTTACAGCGAGTGCGAGTCGCGGGTGTCCCTTCGACGGCATGATGGTGACGGTATCGCAGTGGCTTTTGACGGACATGGTCGGACTCACGAGGCGATGGAACGCGCAGGCCCCATCAGTGGCGCAACTATCGCACGCAGCCATGCGGATCGAAAACACAGGCCTGGGTGTATTCCGGGAACGGAGGCAACGGGTCAGCATCCACCCACAATTTCAACCGCCCACGTCATCGAAACCGTTCATGAAGATGCGATCGCTGTCCGTCTGGAAGGCGAACAGCCACAGTGGCGCGCCTTGCGCGGGAGACGTCGACCAGGACACCTGGTACGTGCCGGAAGCGCTGACCTCTTTGTAGGCAACCACACATTGAACGGCACTGTTCGGCGGCAGATCGACAAAGTTTTCAATGATCGCAAAGCCATTATCGGGTACGGCTGAATGGTGCAGTCCCGCCGCGTCACCCCACCATACGGCGACGAGCGTGGCGGGGCCAGTCGTTGTCACGGTGCCGCTGGTCAGCGTGGTGCTGGCAGCCGGATAATTGTGCGCCGCTGACTGCAACGTGCCCGCTTGCCGGATCTCGATGAACGGGATCGTGATCTCACCAGCAGGCACGCCGTTCTTCGCGATTGTGACGGTATGCGCGGCTCCTCCCGTTGCGTGAAGCGCAAGGTAGGCCTTGACGTTGAATTCACCGTTGTAGCCTCGATAGACGACGGGATTGCCAAGTGGTTCCCACGCATTGGATTCGCTGTCGATCGGCGGCTGGTCGTTGTCGGTGTAGCCTGCGCTGAATGCAATCAGCGCGCTGCCGCTCACCGCGGTGGTGATCGGTGCAGTCGTCGCGATGGGAGGACCGTTGCCATCTTCATGGGCCAGCAGCGTGTGTGAACCCAGCGTGCTTGCCGACCCATGCTGCCCGCTGACCCATGCAAGCATCGCTGCGACTATCGTCCCGCAGACGCAGTACCTCAGCTGACGAGCGTTCCGGGTTTGCATGGCACCTCGGTGGATGAGTTGAAGCCAGAGTCGGCTCGCGCTTTCCGCGACCGCGTTTGCAATTTCGCGCTGGAAAAATTCGTACCGAATGTACGCTCGTCAATCGCCGCATCGCGCGGCGACGCCGTCGATTGCGAGCGCATGGTCGTCCAATCAATCTCTGGCGCAACGCTGTCTGTCCATCCGGCGTCCTTCGGCCTGCGCGTCGGCGAGGCGATTCGGGTCCAGCGATTGGGCGCTCCGGGACATCATTGAATCGAGGGTTTCGGATTTTTTGAGGTCCGCGAGCGTGGCGGCGCAAACGTAGATGTACGTCAACTTCTGCACCGCTACAAGAGCAGGCAATCACACGATTTCTGCAATGCCCTTTCTTCGCCACAAGTTTGACCGTTCAAGGTCATCGGTCGCGATTACGGTGCGTGGCTTCGCACGGCGCTCATGTTCGTGCTCAACCGGAGACATTCGATGAACCGTCGCAGTCTGCTCAATGGCGCCTTGCTCGGCGTTTGCGCACTCGCACTTCGTCCGTCATGGACGCGCGCGGCCGTCTCCATCGACGCTCCTGCACGGTTACAAGCGCTGGAACATCAGCATGGCGGGCGCCTGGGTGTGTCCATCCTCGATACCGGCAGTGGTCGTCGCGTGGCGTATCGCGGTAGCGAGCGGTTCCTCATGTGCAGCACGTTCAAGCTGCTTGCCGTGGCGGCGGTGCTCGCGCGCGTGGATCGCGGCGCCGAGGGTCTGGACCGGCGCATCGTATTCGGCAACAAAGCGGTGTTGAGCTATGCACCCATCACGCGCCTGCATGTCGGGGAACCTGGCATGACCGTCGCGGAACTATGCGAGGCTGCGATCACCGTAAGCGACAACACGGCAGCCAATATGCTGCTCGCAAGGTTGGATGGCCCTTCGTCGGTAACAGCATTCGTGCGGGGTCTGGGCGACACGGTCACTCGACTCGATCGCATGGAGCCCGATCTCAACGTGGGCAGTCCCGGCGATGTACGCGACACCACAACGCCGGATGCGATGCTTGCCACGCTGCAGAGCGTTTTGCTGGGCCAAGTGCTCACCGACGTCTCGCGCGAGCGCTTGCTGGCATGGTTGCGTGCGACCAGCACCGGCGTCGACAGGCTGCGCGCCGGCCTGCCTGCAGGTTGGACGGCATGCGACAAGACCGGTAGCGGAAGTCACGCGGAAACCAACGACGTCGCCATCTTCTTTCCGCCACAGCGCAAGCCGCTGCTGGTGACGGCGTACTACGCGGCGTCGTCTGCCGACGCGGCCACGCGCAGCGCCGTGTTGGCCGAAGTGGGGCGCATCGCCGCTTCCATCTAGGGCGTCCACAAAGGAATTGCGGACTCGATTCAACGCGCGTGGAATGTCGCGGCCGAGTGCTGGTTCTACGTCGAAATTGCGTGTGAAGGGCGAGCTGATGTCGCGCCGTACGTCTTCGCAGGGCCTTCGGGTGCCGTGGCACTTGCGGATACGCTATTCCGTTGGCCTTGAGGTAAGGACTGAATTGAGCGCAATCTTGATCCTGCGGCCCAGAATGGCACGCGAATGCACGGCGAGCGCCATTCGATCACGATCGGGTTTGATTTTCCAATCAGGAGTTCAGCATGAAACGATCCTGGAGCATCGGTGTCTTGTGTTTGCTCGCCATGAACACGGCGGTCGCCGCGCAGAAGTGTCCTGCTTTCGACGCCTCGATGCTGGACAAGGGAATTTCCCAAGCCACGCCTTGGCGGGTCGTATCCGGTGGCGCTGGCGAATGCAGCTTCATGACGGCCAATACGAGCATCAATTTTGGCTTCAATCACATCGCCGGGGAATCGGTGGAAGCAGCCAAGGCCGCAGCGGTTGAAATGCGGGAGGCGGTTGCGGGAAAGAGCGTTGTCGTTCCAGCGCCGTCACTGGGCGAGGAGGGGTTCGTCTATCAACCCAAGAACGATGCGGGCGATATCGATCCCACATCGATGTTCTTCTATGGGCACCGCGGCAGCCTCAATGTCTCCGGGTATCTCAATCTCAAGGACGCCATCACGGCTGCACAGCAGGATTTCATCGCGAATCTTCTTGCATCGACATTGGGCGCTGCAACGGATCCGAAGGCGCTCGCGAAGGAAACCAATTGTCCTTACCTCGATGCAGCACTGGTCAAGCGCCTGCTACCCGCCGGCGCGCTGTCGACGAGTGTGCCCGATGCCAACAATTGCGTGGTGTCGACAGCCGGCAAGGTCATCGTCGTCGCCGTGACTAAAAGTGCACGCAGTCGCCAGATGGCGGAACTCGCCCTGAAGAACGCCGCCTGCACGGTCGACACGCTGCCAAAACTCGGCACCGCCGCCGGCATCGCGCATCACTGCAGCGAAGGCAATCCGCGCGCGGAAGTGACCTTTGCTTCCGGCAGCCGGATGTTCAAGTTCATGTTTCTGCCGACCATCGAGCCGAGTGCGGACGAACGCGGTGCCTTGGTAGAGCTGGCCGAATTCGCGGCGCGCAAGTGAGGGAAGTCCGCTCGCGCGAGCGTGAGCGGTGCCGATGAAAACAGTTCTGCGAATGCGGCTCTTGCGGGCCTCCCACGTATCTCGATCGACGACGCAGCGTGACACGCCAAGCAGGACCGCCGACGTGCACTATAGATCAGGCCCATAAATAGTCGGAACTTCCTGTGTTTCTTGTGGTCTCATCTTTCATGGACAAAGAAGACGCACGCCGGATCAGTCCGGACGAACAACATGAGCGCCGCCGCCAAGTGGTT
>JBDSFA010000304.1:0-6678 GCA_039919785.1 Dokdonella sp.
TCTCCCCGCAGGGGAGAGGGAGAAGAGCAGCGCGTCGCCATGTGCGTTACATCGCACCGTGGGAGCAACTGTTTGTGGGAGCTTTGTGGGCAACAGCTATCTGTGGGAGCGGCATTGTGAAGGAGCAGTTTTTTGTGGGAGCGGTTTCAGCCGCGATGCTCTTCCGGAGTGCGCAACCCGCTCAAAGCATCGCGGCTGAAGCCACTCCCACAGAATATTGCTTCCGCCAATCACCCACGCACTCGAAACTTATCCGATCTCGACCACATTCGCTTCATCGCGCCCACGCTGACGACGCGCCGCTTCCTCGCGTGCGTCTTCGATCGCGTCCATGACGGCATCGACATCGGCCGGGGTTTCGCTGCGCGCGAACATTCCTGTGAGCACGCTATCCGGGCGCAGCTCGCCTTCCTGGAACAAGGCCCACATTTCGAGCGCGTAGTCGGTTGCGATCAGTTCCGGTGCGAAACGGCCAAGGCTTGCCGAGATATTTCCAACATCGCGTTCGAGCATCGCAAGCGCGCCATTGTTGCCCGCCGCATCCACCGCCTGCGGCAGGTCGATGATGACCGGGCCGTCGGGACCGACCAGCACGTTGTACTCGGACAAATCGCCGTGAATGAGCCCGGCGCACAACATGCGTACGATCTGGCCCATCATGAATGCGTGATAGGTACGCGCGACCTCCGGTGACAACTCGACCTCACCCAGCCGCGGCGCCGAATAACCTTCCGCATCGGTGACCAGCTCCATCACCAGCACGCCGTTGAAGAAGCCGTACGGCTTGGGCACGCGCACGCCCGCTGCGTCGAGCCGGTACAGAGCATCGACCTCGGTATTCTTCCACGCGGTTTCCTGTTCCTTGCGCCCGTAGCGCGTGCTCTTCGCGATAGCGCGCGACTCGCGGCTGCCGCGCACCTTGCGCCCTTCCTGGTACTGCGCACGCGCCTGGAAACTGCGCTGGCGCATGTCCTTGTAGACCTTCGCACAACGAACGTCCTGGCCAGAGCGCACGACGTAGACGGACGCTTCCTTGCCACTCTTGAGGGGGCGGATCACTTCATCGATGATGCCATCGTCGATCAGCGCCAGCAGGCCTTGCGGTGTTTTCATTGATTTCGCAGCAGGATGGATCTGGAACCGGCTGGGCCGGGGATTCGGTGACAAACAACCGCCGATTATACCTGATGATGCTGAATACCCCACTCCGCCGGTCGGAATTGAGCGGCCGCGCGCCGATCCGGGCGGATCGGCGCCAGCTCAAACCAGGACTTCGCCCGCCTTCGACGGTAGCGGACCTACGCGAGCGGCAGCGCCATAATCGCGAGGGATGCTCCACCTCGGCATCAGTCTGACAGGAGCAGGTTCCCGACTTGCACCGCACCATCATGCACATTGACGATGCGCGGCCATCCCTGCACTCGTGTGTGTGAACGCGGCGTGTAACCGGGCACGGAAGGTTATCGCACGTTTGCTAGGCGAATCCCGAGATTGTCGACACTTGCGATTCCCGATGTTGCGGCGGCTCATCCATTGCATAGCAATGCTGCAGCAATTTGATTGCCTGCGCCGCCACGGTCGGTCGGCTGAAATAGAATCCCTGGAACTGGTCGCATTCATTGCAAAGCAGATACGCCACCTGCTCCTCTGTTTCCACGCCCTCGGCAAGCACACTCATGCCCAGTTGATGTCCTAGCGTGATGATGGCGCGGCAGATGCCCGCCGATCCGGCGTCCAAGCCGATCTCACGCACGAAACATTGGTCGATCTTCAGCTTGTCGATCGGAAAACGGCGCAGATAATTCAAACTGCAGTAGCCGGTTCCAAAGTCATCCAGCGCGAGCTGCACACCCAGAACCTTCAGGGTCTTCATGACGCTGATGGCGCGTTCGACGTTGTGCACCATCATGCTCTCGGTCAACTCCAGCTCGATGTGGCGCGCCGGCAATCCGAATTTTTCAAGCGCGGCGCGAACTGTGTCGGCGAAATCGGGGCGCTCCATCTGCAAGGCGGAAACATTGATTGAAATCAGGAAATTCGATTCACCCGCGTCGATCCAATCGCGCGCTTGCCGGCACACTGATTCGAGCACGAAATTTCCGACGTCGACGATCAGACCCAGATCTTCGGCGACCGGCAGGAACCGCATGGGCAACAACAATCCGAATTCAGGGCTTTGCCAACGGACCAGCGCTTCAAAACCGAGTACCTGCCCATTTCCGCCGTTGACCTGCGGTTGGTAGTGCACGACCAGCTCATCGTTGCGGACCGCATCGCTCAGGCGCGATCCCAGGGTCGAGCGATCCTCAAGTGCCTGCTTCTGCTCGTTGGAGAAAGCGCTGATGGTGTTGCGGCCATCGTGCTTGGCGCGAAGCATGGCCGCTTCGGATTGGCATAGCAGCTCCTGCGGCGTCGATCCGTTGTCGGGAAAGCAGCTCACGCCGATGCTGCAGGTCAGATAGATGCGCTGCTGACCGTGGTAGAAGATTCTCTCGATATCGGCGCGCACGGCTTCCGCAAATTCGGTCTGATCCTGCGCACCGTTCGCGTCCACGAGTACGACGGCGAATTCGTCCGCCGCAGCATGCGCGACATAGCCCTTGTCGCCACATAGCGCGATCAGGCGATCGGCCACCATCCGCAGTACATCATCGCCAACGGCGCGTCCGCGTGTTTCGTTGACCATGTGAAATCGGTCGATATCCACATAGAGCAGGATGACGCGCCCCGCATGCGCAGCTGCATTGACGATTGCACTGCGCAAATGTTCCTCGATCATGACGAAACGCGGCAGCCCCGTGGTCTGGTCGTGGGCGGCACGATGCGGAAGCTCGGTCTGCATGCTTCGCCGCTCGCTGACTTCGACCTCGAGCTCTGCGGCGTGCTGGCGGATTTCCTCGTAGAGCGCCAGATTGCCGTAGGCCAGAGCCAATTGACCCGCGAGCGTCAGCGCAAATTTTTCGTCCTCTTCGTCGAAGCGTTCGCTGCCGAACTTGTCGGCAAAGTAAACCCAGCCCATGTGCGACGTGGCGGCGCGCGTCGGCACTGGCACGATCAGCAGGGAGCTGACGGGAGGGTGGAAATCAGGCAGCCCAAGTGTCGTCGGGGCGCCAGCTTCGTCGCATTGGCGATATACCTTGCCCGATGCAACAACCGTCGCCAGCACACCGTCCGTCGTGGCGATGCTGCGCAGTTGCGCCTGAGTGTGCGCATCGAGGCCGCACGCGACGACTTCTTTAAAACGCTCGCCATTGGCCGCGAGTATTCCCATCGCAACGTATTTGCAATTCAAGATTCCCTGCGCCTCCCGGCAGAACAGCCTCGACATTCCCTGCAGGTCGCGCTCGGAGGACAGGGCGATATTCAGCTCGAGCAGTGTCGCCAGGCGCAAGCTCAGGGATTGGAACGAGTACTCGATCGCATCCGCGTGCGTGGCTGCGATGCGCCTGGATTCGGAATTCGCGATCGATTGATCGAGTGTGCGCCGCAGGCACCTTTGCAATCCGGTCAGATCGCGCAGGTATTCGGGCAGCTTTGCCCCGAGGAGACCTGGCGCGACGAGCACTGCTTGGGGCAACGCCGCTGCAACCGAACGGCTACCCAACGCGATGCCAACTGCATCGAGAATGTCCTGTGGCTCGGCCGGTTTCGCCAACACCGCAATCGCCCTGCACGATTGCGCGAGCACTCTCGCCTCTTTCAGGTAATTGGCTTCGGCACAGAAGATGATCGGCGTCTGCGCGATCACCGCATCATCGTGCACATGATCGGCGAACTCCGCACCGTCCATGACCGGCATCATGACGTCTGCAATGATCAGGTCCGGACGCCAGCTTTTCGCGATTTGCAGCGCCTCCTCTCCACTGGAGGCGTGCTGCACTTCATACCCCGCATTGACGAACAAGGTAACCAGAAGCTCGCGATCACTCGCGCTGCTATCGACGGCCAGAATACTCGTCATGCATCACCCAGGCGGCAGATACGCGACTATCACGCCAATCGACTCCAGCATTCGACCGGACCGGGACGGAACATGCCGAGGAGCACCACAAAGCTGCCTCGTTCCCCACGTTAACTTTGCGCACTACAGGCAAAAGTGTCCCTCAGAAATACGCACCGCTCAGTGCGGTAACGCACATAGCAGCCATGGCGCACAGCCGACATCGACGCTCACGTTCGGCGAAGTTCGATGATGATGATCCGTTTTGAGCGCATAACCGCCAGTCCGCCAGCCAAACCGACGACGCTACGCACGATCTTCTGCTTGCGCTCGCCCGCGCGCAATGGGATGCAGCAGGCACCCAATACGCCGAATCACGCCACAGCGCGATGCCAATCCGGATCCCGTATCCGGCATCCGGATCTGCATTCCATCCAGCCTTGTCCGCCCCGGCTAGCAGCAAACAAGACGGACCCGCAACGCCTGCAACGAAGAAATCCGACGGATGCATGGAAAAACCGACTGCAGCGCAATCCTCGCACGCCGGAGTACACGCCACGCCGCAAGAGCTGCGATCATTGCGCATGCCCAATTTCTCTACGCTTCCCCTCTCCCCCGCCCTGCTGCAGGCCGTCGAGCAGCTCGGCTACACCGAAATGACCCCCGTGCAGACGCAAAGCCTGCCGCCGATGCTGGACGGTCGCGACCTGATCGTGCAGGCGCCCACCGGCAGCGGCAAGACCGTCGCATTCGGCCTGGGCCTGCTGCAGCGACTCGATCCGCTGCACGTGCGGCCGCAAGCGCTGGTGCTGTGTCCGACGCGCGAACTCGCTGACCAGGTCGCCAAGGAAATCCGCCGCCTGGCGAGCGCGATCCCGAATCTCAAGGTACTGATCCTCACCGGCGGCGTGTCGCTGAGTCCGCAGATGGCGTCCCTGCGCAAGGATTCGCATGTGGTCGTCGGCACGCCCGGACGCGTGCAGGAAATGCTGCGCAAGAAGGTTCTGCATCTGAGCCACGTGCGCACGCTCGTGCTCGATGAAGCCGACCGCATGCTCGACATGGGTTTCGAGGAGCCGATCCGCGAGATCGTTGGCAAGACGCCTTCCGCGCGGCAGACGCTGCTGCTTTCGGCGACCTATCCTGAAGAAATCCGTGCGATCGGACGCAGCGTGCTGCGCGATCCGCTGGAGATCACTGTTGCGGGCGCAGTCGAGCAACCGGCGATCGAGCAGTTCTTCGTCGAAGTCGAACTCGCGCGCAAACCCTCAGCACTCGCGGCTTTGCTGCTGCAATACCGCCCTGAATCGAGCGTCGTGTTCTGCAATACACGCCGCGATGCCGACGACGTCGCCGAGGCGCTGGGAAAATCCGGCATCACCGCGCTTGCCTTGCACGGCGACATCGAGCAGCGCGACCGCGACGAGGTGCTGGTGCGTTTTTCGAATCGCAGCTGCAGCGTGCTCGTCGCCAGCGATGTCGCCGCGCGCGGGCTCGACATCAAGGATCTCGGCGCCGTCATCAACTACGAACTGCCGCCCGATCCGGATATCTACCTGCACCGCATCGGACGCACCGGTCGCGCCGGACGCACGGGCCTCGCGCTGAATCTGGTCACGCCGCGCGAGATGCCGCGTGCGCTCGCGCTGGAGAAACAACAAGGCGCTGCACTGCGCTGGGTGCAGCCGAAGGTCGTCGCGGGCAAATCAGAGGACGCTCTGCAGGCGGCGATGGTCACGCTGCGCATCGATTCGGGCCGTGCGGAAAAGATGCGTCCCGGCGACATCCTCGGCGCCCTCACCGGCGACGCGGGTTTGCCTGCGGATGCGGTCGGCAAGATCGACGTGTTCGCAACACGTTCGTACGTCGCCATCCGTCGTGCCGAAGCAGGCAAGGCGCTCACGCGTCTGCGCGAGGGCAAGATCAAGGGTCGCAACGTGCGCGTCGCGCGGATTTGATCGTGGACGATCTTTCGGAGCCTGTGGGCGAATCCGCAGCGGAGTCGGATGCCAACGTCATCGCAATGACGCGTCGCTGGATCGAGCGCGCAGTGATCGGGCTCAATCTGTGCCCGTTCGCACGCGCACCGTTCGCGCAGGAACGAATCCGCTTGCGCGTCAGCGATGCATCCGACACGACAACGTTGCTGGCCGATTTGCGCGACGAACTGCTCACGTTGCAAGCGGCTGATCCTGACGCTTGCGAAACGACCTTGCTCATCCATCCGAGCGTGCTCGGTGATTTCCTCGATTTCAACGATTTCCTCGACGACATCGACGCGCTGCTGGAAGAACTCGAGCTGGACGGTGAGATCCAGGTCGCCAGCTTCCACCCCGACTACCAGTTCGCGGATGCACACCCCGACGCGGTCGAGAACTGCACGAACCGCTCGCCCTACCCGACCCTGCATCTGCTGCGCGAATCGAGCATCGACCAGGCGGTCGCGTCGGGCGTCGACACCGACGCGATCTACCAGCGCAATATCGAAACGCTGCGCGGCCTTGGACCTGCGGGCTGGCAATCCCTGTGGCGCAGCGAAGATTCGACCTGAACCGGACCGACAATGCGACCGGGTGCGTTGACGTTCTCGCAAAAGTGATTAGGATTTGCGGCACGGGGCGACCTGCGCAGGCAACGCCCTCCCATTCCACCGACACGAGGAGCACCCCATGAAGGGCATGGACCAGAAAAAGAGCGACAAGAAGAAACCGGAAAAGACCCTGAAGGAAAAGCGCACC
>JBDSFA010000359.1:0-2873 GCA_039919785.1 Dokdonella sp.
GAGGCACGCACACGCGCGCTTCCAAACTCTCAGGCAAAAGGACAGAGGGGCGCCCCCACGTGCGGCTTCGCGCGTGCTGCTCCTCATGCCTCTCTGGACGTCTTCGCCATGTCAAAGCCGCACACCCATACCTCGTCGCTGCGCGATCTCGAACACCACTCCGCGTTCGTTGAACGCCACATCGGACCGAACGATGCAGAGATCGCGCAGATGCTGCGCACGATCGGACATGGCTCGCTTGATGCGATGACCGACGCGATCGTGCCGGCGAAGATCAAGTCGCCGGCACCGCTCGCGCTGCCTGAGGCGATCACCGAAGTGGAAGCGCTGGCGAAGATCCGTGCGATCGCGGACAAGAACCAGGTGTTCCGGAGTTTCATTGGCCAGGGCTACTACGGCACCCACACGCCGAACGTCATCCTGCGCAACATCCTCGAAAACCCCGCGTGGTACACCGCCTATACGCCGTACCAGGCCGAGATCTCGCAAGGCCGCATGGAAGCGCTGATCAACTTCCAGACGATGTGCGCCGACCTCACCGGCATGGAAATCGCGAACGCATCCTTGCTCGACGAAGGCACCGCCGCGGCCGAAGCGATGACGCTGGCCAAGCGTTCGTGCAAATCCAAATCGAACCTGTTCTTCGTTTCCAGCGGCGTGCATCCGCAGACACTGGAAGTGATCCGCACGCGCGCCGAGCCGATGGGCATCGACCTGCACGTCGGCGACGATGCACAAGCCGCGTCCGTCGACAGCTTCGGTGTGCTGCTGCAATACCCCAACACCTTCGGCCAGGCGAACGACTACGCGGCCATCGCCGCGGCGACGCATGCGCGCGGCGGCCTGGTCGCCGTCGCCACCGATCTGCTCGCGCTGACCCTGCTCAAGGCGCCGGGAGAGTGGGGCGCGGATATCGTCGTCGGCAATTCTCAGCGCTTCGGCGTTCCGTTCGGCTTTGGCGGCCCGCACGCTGCGTTCATGGCCTGCCGTGATGCGTACAAGCGCTCGATGCCAGGTCGTTTGATCGGCGTGTCGGTCGACGCCGAGGGCCAGCCCGCGTATCGCCTCACCCTGCAGACACGCGAGCAGCACATCCGCCGTGAGAAGGCGACCTCGAACATCTGCACCGCGCAGGTGCTGCTCGCGGTGATGGCGAGCATGTATGCGGTCTACCACGGTCCCGATGGTCTGACCCGCATCGCGCGCCGCACGCATCGGCTTGCTGCGATCCTCGCCAGCGTGCTGCGCAAGACGGGGGTCAAGGTTGGCAATGATTTCTTCGACACGTTGCATATCACCGGCGTCGATGCTTCCGCGCTGCATGCGAAGGCGAGCGCCGCGCGTATGAACCTGCGTGCGATCAACGCCAGCAGCGTCGGTATCAGCCTCGACGAAACCACCACCCGCGAAGATGTCGCTGCGCTGGCAGAGCTGTTCAATGCGAACGTCGACAACATCGACGCGCTCGATACGGCAACCGCCGACGCGCTGCCATCCAGCCTCGCGCGCACCACCGCCTTCCTCGCCCACCCGGTATTCAACACACACCACAGTGAGCACGAACTGCTGCGCTACATGCGTGCGCTCGCCGACAAGGACCTCGCGATGGATCGCACGATGATCCCGCTCGGTTCGTGCACGATGAAGCTCAACGCGACCGCCGAAATGATCCCGGTGACGTGGCCCGAGTTCGGCAACATGCATCCGCTCGCACCGAGCCAGCAGACGGCCGGCTACAAGGAACTCATCGAAGGCCTGGAAGCGATGCTGGTCGAGTGCACCGGCTACGACGCTGTCAGCCTGCAACCGAACTCCGGCGCGCAGGGCGAGTACGCTGGCCTGCTCGCGATCCGCGCGTACCACCGCTCGCGCGGAGACGAGAAACGCGACATCTGCCTGATCCCGGAATCCGCCCACGGCACCAATCCCGCTTCCGCGCAGATGTGCGGCATGAGCGTGGTGGTGACCCAGTGCGATGCGAACGGCAACGTCGACGTCGACGACATCCGCCGCGCCGCCGAAAAATACAGCGACCGCCTCGCTGCGCTGATGATCACCTACCCGTCCACGCACGGCGTGTTCGAGGAAGACATTGTCGCGATCTGCGAAATCGTCCATCAGCATGGCGGCCAGGTTTACACCGACGGCGCCAACATGAATGCGCTAGTCGGGGTCGCCAAGCCCGGAAAGTGGGGCTCGGATGTTTCGCACCTGAACCTGCACAAGACCTTCTGCATTCCGCACGGTGGTGGTGGCCCCGGTGTCGGTCCGTGTGCCGTGAAATCGCACCTCGAGCCGTTTCTTCCAGCCGGCATCCCTGCCGGCGAAAGTCAGGAAGCAGCCATCCCTGGCCGCACTCCCCACAAGGGCAGCGTCGGGATGGTCTCCGCGGCGAGCTTTGGTTCCGCCAGCATCCTGCCGATAAGCTGGATGTACATCACGCTGATGGGCACCGCCGGTCTGCGCAAGGCGACCCAGGTGGCGCTGCTCAACGCGAACTACATCGCCAAGCGCCTCGCGCCGCATTACCCGACTCTTTACACCGGCCGCAACGGTCTCGTCGCACACGAATGCATCCTCGATCTGCGTCCGATCAAGGACGCCACCGGCATCGGTGCGGAAGACGTCGCCAAGCGCCTGATCGATTTCGGCTTCCATGCGCCGACGTTGAGCTTCCCGGTAGCGGGCACGCTGATGGTCGAACCGACCGAAAGCGAATCGCTGCATGAGCTCGATCGCTTCATCGACGCGATGATCCAGATCCGCGACGAGATCCGCGCGATCGAAGACGGCAAGCTCGACCGCGAAGACAATCCGCTGAAGCATGCGCCCCACACGGCAGCGATGGTCGCGGGAAGCGAATGGACTCACGC
>JBDSFA010000366.1:0-3232 GCA_039919785.1 Dokdonella sp.
GGCAATGAACGCAGGGAACTCGATGCGGCGCATGCGCGCATTGCGGCGCTCGAGCATTCCCAGCGCGACTTGCCGCAGCGTCTGCCCGAGGCTGCAATCGAGGCGCTGCGTGGAGAAGGCCTGAATCCTCGCGTCGCCGAAGCGTTCGCCGAACCTGTCGCGCAAGCGCTCGACGCAGCGGTGCAGAACAACCGGCAGAACCTCATCGACACCTTGTTCCCGATCATCGGGCCGATGATCCGCAAGGCAATCGCCGAAGCACTGCGCAACCTCGTCACCGACCTCAACGGCGCGGTCGAGTCGAGCCTGAGCCCGCGTGGCATCGGCTGGCGGATCGAGGCTTGGCGCGGCGGCGTACCGTATGCGCAGGTCGTGCTCAAGCATCGGCTTTCGTATCAGATCGATCATGTGTTCCTGATCGATCACGCATCCGGCCTGGTCCTGCAGCACGAGTCGGCGCCCGAACTGCCGCAACTCGATGCCGATGCGATCGCAGGCATGTTGACCGCGCTCGGCGATTTTGTCGGCGACTCGGTCGGGCAGGGCGGAATCGAAACGCTCGAATCGATGCGCGTCGGCGAGTATCTGGTCTGGGTCATCGCCGGGCCGCGCGCGAATCTCGCCTGTTTCATGCGCGGCGTGCCACCCGCGCAATTGCGCGCGCTGCTGGAACATCGACTGGAGGACATCCACGAGCGCATCGCGGGCAGTCCGCAGCAAGCCGACCTGCGTTCGCCCGCGAACACGGACGTCTGGCACGAACTTCTCGAACCCGCGTCGCTGCTGAGCGCCGTTGACGCGCAGAATGAGCGGCGGCCGAAAGTGCCCTCGCACTGGCCGCTCTTTCTTGTGCTTTCGCTTGCGCTACTTGCACTCGGCTGGTTCGTGGTCAGTCGCTACCGCTGGAATTCACGCATCGAAACGGTGCATGCGCAGCTGATTGCGCATCCGGGGTTTGTCCTGACGGGCCTCAACTCGAAGCCGTGGCGTTCGCTCGACGTGCATGGTCTGCTCGATCCGGACGCACAACCACTGGATGCCATCCTCGCAGGGGCGGACCTCGGTGCGATAAAGCCGACGCTCGATCTGAACGGCTACCTGTCGAGCAGCGATGCCATCGTCGAGCGGCGTGCGCTGCGCCTCCTCGACCCGCCTGATGGTGTTCGGCTCGCGGTGAAAAGCGGTGTGCTAACGCTCGCGGGAAACGCGCCCGACGCGTGGATCGCACATGCGCGCGAACGCGCCGCGTGGATTGCTGGGGTGACGCGCGTGGACTCCATGCTGTCTTCGAATGTCGATCCTGCCGTCGTTGCGCGTGCCGAGCTGGATCGGCTGCTCACGCAATCCAATGCCAGACGAATATCGTTCGTGCAGGATGCGCAACTCGCGCCGGGCGCGGACGCCGAGGTCGACGCGCTTGCACGGAACCTGCAGCGAGCGCACGCGCTGGCCAAAGAAGCGAATGTCGAACTCGACCTTTTCGCCATCGGCAACAATGACGACACGGGCACCCGCGAGGCGAACGCACGCGTTAGGGCGCAACGCGCCCAGTGGTTGGCGCTCGCGCTGAGCGCGCGTGGCATCGCGGACGTGCGCATCGAGACCACTCCGGAATCCGCCGGCATCGACGCGTCGACCGTGCGCAGCGCATCCGTGCGTGCAGTCGTTCGCACGCGTGAACCATGACCGCGCAAGCCTACAAGGTATGCATGCTCGGCGACTTCGGCGTCGGCAAGACCAGTCTGGTCGCGCGCTTCGTGCGCAGCACGTTCTCGGCGAAGTACCTGACCACAGTCGGCGTCAAGGTCGACAGCAAGGAAGTGGAGCTTCCGGGACGCGAGCCCATCAAGCTGGTGGTGTGGGACATTGCCGGGCGCAGTGCGCTCGATGCGCTCGGCGCGCATTACCTGCGCGGCGCATCCGCACTACTGCTCGTGGCCGACGGCACGCGCGAGGCGAGTCTCAGTTCTGCCCTGAACCTGCTGATGCAATCGCGCAGCGTGTTGCCCAATGCACTCGTCACCTTGCTCGTCAACAAGCTTGATCTGGTCGAACGCTGGGAAGTTGCGCCGACCACGGTGGCTGAGTTGCGACGCAGCCTGCCCGTGTTCGAGACCAGCGCATTGTCCGGTGACGGCGTCGAGGCGGCCTTTGCGGATATCGCAACGAGACTGCTGACGTGAATCGCGAAGCCAGACTGCCGCCCTCGGTGGAGAGCTACGTGCAGGCGGTCCTGGTACAGCGCGCGCATCCGCTCGTACTCAGCTTCGATGCCGGCTGGCACCTGCGCGATGCGCAGGGCGATGCGGCGTTCTACGGTATCGACATCGCCGATACGGCCAACAGCGTGCGCGACATCGAAGACCTCTTCATTGGCTTGCCGCTGGACGACAACCACGACATCCCGTTCGTTGAACTGGGCAACGGGCGCAGCGCGCATGTGCACTTGATTGTCGAAGGCGACGGATTTCACGTGCTTCTGCTCGATGCCGAGGACGAGCGCTCGCGCCAGCGCGTGCAGCAGCAGCTCGGCCACGAAGCGGCAATCGCCGGCCACGAGAAGTCGAAGGCGATCGGTCGGCTCAAGGAAATTCGCAGCGAGCTGGAACGCCAGCGCGCGAGCCTGGAAGAAGCGAATGCGCTGAAGAACGCGTTGATCGCAACGCTGAGCCATGAATTCCGCACACCGTTGACGTCGATCTTCGGCTACCTGCATCTGATCGAACGCTGGTTCGATCAGACCGAGCATTCGACCCAGGCGCTGCACGCGATACGCCGCAATGCGACCTACCTCTTCACGCTGGCCGAAAATCTGCTCGAATACGGCCGCGGCGAATCCGGCGCTGCGCTGCTGAATCCGGTCGCGGTCGATCTGAGCGCGCTGCTGCTGGATGTCCAGACGATGGTGCGCCCGCTGGCCGAGGACAAGCATCTCGAATTTCGCGCGACCCTCATGGTCGCCGATGCATCAGCGCCGCTGTTCGACGAAGTGCGGCTGCGCCAGGTCGCGATCAATCTGCTCTCCAACGCGGTGCGCTACACCTCGCAGGGTTACGTCGCCTTCGACATCCGCTGGCGCGAGGGTCTGCTGCATCTGGATATCGCAGACAGCGGCATCGGCATCTCGCCGGAATTTCGCGAGCGCGTGTTCAAGCCGTTCAATGACGGCGGCCAGTCCGGTCGCAAGGGTGCTGGCCTGGGTCTGAGCATCGTGCGTCGGCTGATCGAGCAG
>JBDSFA010000202.1:0-20128 GCA_039919785.1 Dokdonella sp.
CGGACGGTTACCGATGTCGGAACCGCGCTATTGATCAGTACAGCTTGGGGCACGCTGGGCACCGATGGGCTCGCCGCGACAACCACGCAGATATGCGCGTCGAATCCGGACGCTGACGTGTTGACCACGCTACCCGGTTGCGAGGTGCCGTCAATCACCATGGAGACAGCTATTTCTGGCAGCGCGCGGTTGATATTGATGTCCTGCGGACATCCGCCCGGGATCGCAAACTGGATCAGCGCAGGAAGCGCTGCGCTGTTGGCGTCTGAAATCGCCCGTCGCAACGTTCCGGGATCGCCGTCTTCTCCGTTGCCGTCGCCCGCATTGGTGACCGTGTAGAGAGCAAGGTCGTTGACTTCAGCCTCCAGCGCGCCACGATCCACCTGGGAGCCCTGCACTCGCGCGCCGCCTGCCAGATCGACGCTGGACAACCCGCCTGGAAGATAGGTGCCTCCACTGTTGATCGAGGGAGAACCGAGGGCCAACGAAAAATTCCCGTTTACCGGATCGACGAAATCCGGATCGCTGATGAGATCTCCGCTCGAACCCGCAGCCAGGCTGCCGGAAGATTCGCCGTAGACGTTGTCGACGCTGAGCGCGTCCGCGCCGGTGTTGACGAAATCCGTGCCGCTGATATCCCAGGCAATATTTGCGTACGCGCGCTTTTCCATCTGCCCGCGCAAGCACAGCCCCATCGATGCGGAGGACGCCGTGATCGTGTTATTGGCGACCACGGCACTGCCGGCGTTGCCGGCAACGATCGCGACACAGCCGCCAGGATTGCTCGCGCCAAACACCAACACGTTCTGCATCGAGATGCGGCCACTCTCGCCATCTGTCATCTGCACCAGAAGAGGAATCGATACCGAATTGCGAAAGATCGCGCGCTCGACAATCAGATCGTCCGACTCGGTACCGAGCAGGCTCAGTTCGCTGTGCCCTTGCAGACTCATGAAGCTCATGTCGCTGAATCGAAGGCTGCCGTTCGCTTGCAGGCGAAGCCCTGCGCCACCCGTACCCGTGAACAGCGTGGTTGCCGCACCGTTGGTGTGCGTCGCGCAGTCATCGCTGTATCCACCTTGCAGCGACAGATCGCTCATCGCTGGCGCGGATGCATTGTCGAATCCTGACCCATTGAGGGTGTAGACACCCGCCGGGACCTGGATCGCCATGCCGGTACTGTCGGTCGCAGCCTGCGCGATGGCGCTGTTGATCTGCGCGACGCTGGTCGCGCAGACGGTGGTCGCATCCGCGTGCTGCACAGTGGCAGCAAGCACAGAAGCGCAGAGTAAGAGTGAGAGTTTCGGATGGCGCATCGGGTCGGACTCCGTTGTTATTGCCAAGACCTGCGCAACGCCCCGGCGACGTGTGTCGGCAGAACGCAGCGCAAGCAAGATATGGCTGACCTGCGCAAACGCGGATCAGCACCATGGACAGACATTACGCAAACACACTTAAAGAATTTGCCTGCGGACGAAAAGGAAGTTGAGCGCGCCCGCGGCTGCGTTCGCCATTCAATGGCGCGCTCACGCAACTATCCAGCTGCTCGCACTGCCGTTGGCCTGAAAAGCCATCCATGTTTCACTTCGACGCATTCGCGTTGCTGGCCGCTTCGGCCTGGCGCCGCTTGAAATCCATCTTGATCAGCAGATGCTCGACCGGAATGGCAAGACCCAACTGGGAGATCGTCAGCGTGCGCTTGTTGCCTTTGAACTCCTCAACCATCCGGTAGTCCACGAAATGGCCATTGCCGTCGTTTTGCTTCGATGACCAGGTCATCGTCTGCTTTTCCGCCTGCCAGTAACCGTAATCCGTGCGTACCGAAAGATCATTGGTGTCAACCCAGGTGTCGACATAGGTCTTGGCGACCGGGTCGTAACCCCAGACGCCATGCCCTTGATATGCGGGGAACTCCTTTGACGCGGCAATGCGGAAATCGTTGGTGATCCAGTGACCATTGCCAAGCAACTCATTGACCTGCACGCCGGTGTCGTGCGTCGGCGGCTTTCCCTCACTGTAGAACGTGACGTCCGCATCCCATGTGCCAGCCTCCAGCGTCATCGGCAGATAGACATCCGCGGGAATTTTTGAAGGGGCCTCGGTCGTCTTGCTGGCGCTGAACGCTGCATTTGATGCAAGGAGCACCGAAAGCGCGATGAAGCTGGTCGTGTACGAGGTCATGCAGACTCCTGGAGAGAGGCGATCATTCGGCGCGTCCTGATTCGAGAGCACCTTGATTGATGGAAACACGGAAACGCGCGTGCCCAGGACATTGCGTGCCTTCACCCGCATCACGCTGCGGGGATGCGCGGCCGCAAAACCGAGCTGTACCGACGCAATAGGTCGGCGCACGGGAAATCAGCTGGATCGCGCATGACCGTCCTGACCGTTGCCGGGGACGCGCACGATCTCGGTGTAACGCCAGTTACGACACTTCCGCAGCAGCAATGGCGCAAGCGCCACTATGCGAAGCAATGTCCGGCTTTCTGGTCAAACCGTGTTTTGGAGGAGGAATCAGCGATCAGGTTCATTCACCATGGAGTCCGTGGACAGTGCGCGATCCACTGGCCAGCTGAATATTCAAACCTCGGTTTCGAAACAGTCGTCAACGGTACGCTCGGAACGAAAAAAGTCTGGCGCCTATCCCCTTTGCAGGAATTACGATCAATGCACTTACTCAGAGCGCTTCTGTACATTGCGTGTCTGTCCTTGACGGGATGCGTTTTCGGTTACTACGAAGCGGCGCCCGCGGATTCAAGGGGGGACTTCGTCGTGAATTCCGAAGGTGCGGGACTCGCACCATGTGACCTTGGCCCAGGAATGCGGAGCGGAAGCACGCCGGGAACCTGCATCTATTCGGGCGCCAGAACATGCAACGGTTGCGTCGCGTTGCCAGCGGGCACGCCGGTCAAAGTCATGCATGTTTTTGTCAACGAGGCGACTCGGGATGTTTCACTCGAAGTCGGTACCGGCGCCAACCGAAAAGTAGTCCACGCATACAGAAACTGGGATCGGGTCCGGCAAATATTGGTTCGGCCGTGATCCAATGTGATCATGAACGGATGCCAGGGCCGAACGGCTCCATGAGGAGACGATTGTTCTGTCCTTCGATTGCACGGCGGCAACATTCTCCCACTCGCCCGGCGGTGATTTCCATGCGCTCTCTTTTGCATTTGTTGAGTATTGCCCTCCTGCTGCCCAGCGTGATCCTGGGCGGTGTTTTCATGATGCTCGGCAATGCGATTGCCACCTCGTCGCTACTCGGTTTCTTCGAAGCCATGCTGAAGATGGCAGCGTGGCTGATTCCGTGGGGCCTGCTTGCCGCTTGCGTTGCGCTGCTTCTCCTCGCGCTGGGTGGCCTGAGCGTGCGCTTGCGCTGGCTCGCTGGGCTGTGCGTCGCGGCGCTTGCCCTCGGCAGCGCAACGGTGGTCCTCGCGCTGACGATCACCCACGGCAACTTTGCGCCGGGACAGCTGGCGTTTCTTGTTCCCGCATTCGTCTCCGCTTCGATCGGAGTCTGGCTTGGCGTGAGCGAATGGCCGATCAGCCATTGCGTGCCGACATCAAGCGCGGCGGCGGTTGCGTAACGATATCGGCCGTCGTCAACTGATCGGGTGTTGCAAGAAAGGCAACCTGAGCCCCACCAAGCCACGGCCTGCGAGTCTTGCAGTTGCAAGATACGCGCGTCGCAATGCGCACGCCCGCGGAACCTCCTGCGCCAGGAGATTGCAGGCGCAACGTCGCCCTTCCAAAGGTCTCGCCTGGTTGGAGTGCGTCCTCAACGCTTTTTCCGCATTGCCAGTCCACGTCATTCCGCGCGCCCTCATCGCGGCCGAACGGAAATCTGGATGCGCACTACTTGACCCGCGCATACGTTTCCGTGCTGCCAAGATCCTTCTTTGGATCATAGGTCGAGCCATTCTCGATGTAGGTTTCGTTTCTGATCAACGCCCCGTTGGAATCCAGCCGAACCCAGAAGGCATGTTCGTGGGATCCACCTGGTTTGCTCAGATTGGCGCCGTCGAGGAACTTGAAAAAATGTGTTCCGTCCGCGTCTGTTCTTGCCAGCTCAAGCCGCGGAGCGTTGCCCTGTGGGCAGTAATGGGTCGCTATGATGCGGTCGCCATCCATCGTGTAGACCGTCATCGACTGTCGCGTCGGGCTCATCGTCCACGTTTCGACGAGTGAACTTCCGTTCGCGATCACTTTGTAGTCGGCGGTCGTTTTGCCGCTGGTGCTACGCCAATTTCCCTCCAGCGTCTTGAGCTGATCGAAAGTCGCCTGCGCCGATGGCTGCCCAGCGGCGACGAGCGAACTCATGATGAGCAGAATGGGCGTGGCGATGATCGATAGACGGTTCACAGTTCATCCTATGTTGAACAAGGTTGGCATTGCGCAGTTCCCGCGCAGACTACCTTGGTTCCGCGGCAACTTCCCGGCTCATCATCCGCCGAAATGTTTCATGACACCTTTTCCTCACGCACGATCAGGCCGACGTTGCGGCAGATCTCCGCCGCGTCCGTAGCGCCGGGGCGCCACGGTGCCTGACGACCCGAACACTGCGACCACAGGCGGGAGGGAATCGAGAATCTGGGATCAGATTTGCGGTGATGCCTGTTTTGCTGTTGATGTGGAAGCCATCATCAGGCCATTGCAGCGACGTGGCGTGGCGTTCGTCCAACCACCGACGAAGCAACCGTGTGGCACCTTCGCGAAATTCGTGAACTGTGAAGGCAAACCCTTCGTGCTGTCTTCGTCGTCACTGCGCGCGGCACACGGTGCTGCTAAGCGGACGTTACGCCGTCACCGACCAGTTGCGCCCGCGCTATACAGCGGACGACCGAGCATGAATTCCCCAACGGAACCTTCCTCCAGGTAAGGCAGGCCGGTCAGGCGTGCGAAGCGGTCTGCGTTGCCGGTGCCCAGACCACAGGCGCCGATGTTCATCGCCGTCGCCACGAGGTACAGCGTCTGGTAGATGACGCCAACGTTCTTCAACTGTGCGGCGTACGACATGCCGGTGTACTTCCAGTTGAAGCGACTGAAGCGGCTCGCGATCGTCAACAGAATCTGCGGTCGGCACATCATCGCGGTGGCGAGCCACGCTTCATCCAGCATGGCATCCATGTCGGCACAGGGTTCGGTCACGCGGCAAAGCGCGTGGTTCTGCGGGTCGTAGTAGTAGACACCGCGGCGGATGCCGACACACGCGCTGATGGTGACGTAGATTTCGTCTTCGTAGTTCGCGCCGCCACTGGGATGCGGGCGACTCGTGAATTCACCGTAGTCATTGCCGTAGCAATGCCGGTTGCGCAGCGTGCGGTAGAGCAATTCGCCGAGCTGTTCGAGGGTCAGCGGCATCAGGCTGTGGGCGCGTGTCGAACAACGCGTTTCCAGGGCAGCCGTCAACGGCATGTCACGATGGAAAAGTGCCTGCATGTCAGGCACCGCCAGCGCGATCGCTTCGCCGTTCCACGGATTTGGCTTTACAGCGGGCTGCGGCGGCAGGATGCCCTTGAAGCGGAAGGTGCCACCGATCGGCTTTTCGCTGCGACCGATGCGACTGCTGCTGTGAAACAGCAGGTCATGGAAGTCCCACTGGCGTTGCGCAGGATCGGTGTCCTCCACGGTGCGGCCGTCTTCGTCGCAGGGCAGAATGGCCTGCGCCTTGGCCAGCATCGCGAAGATGCTCTGCGCCTGCTGTACCAGATTCGACGGGAACTCCAGGGCAGTTCGGTCAATCGGCTGGTTGAACTGGAACAGCAGGGCCAGCACCGCCGGGTCCTTGATCGTCAGATAGCAAAGCGCCTTGGGATTGCGCAGAACCATCTCGCCGTTGTACTGATGAAGATAGAAGAAACGTGACACTTTCCAGAGTGCCGCTTGCAGATCGGGCTGCTCGATTCCATCGAAATCGGCACACGACGGTGACAGCAGCAAAGCCGCCGTTTCGCGCGCACTCTTGAATTGCAGGAAGCCGTTGCTCGCCAGGCCGCTGATGATCGTGCTGCGCGCTTCCAGCGAAGGGCCGACATCGAGGTCGGCCGGTGCGCCGACGGGCACGCCTTCGCCCTTGAGCGACGCAAGCATCGCATCGATGACGGAACGATCCGGCACATTGAGCAGATGCACGAAGCGCTCGGCATCGGCGGGGTTCGGGAGGTCTTTCAGGCAGGCGTACACAACATTCTCCAGCGAACTCAGACGAACATG
Organism: Dokdonella sp.; assembly: GCA_039919785.1. Classification (GTDB taxonomy): domain Bacteria; phylum Pseudomonadota; class Gammaproteobacteria; order Xanthomonadales; family Rhodanobacteraceae; genus Dokdonella_A. Next base: position 6,214 of record JBDSFA010000202.1, read on the forward strand.
GGTATCGGATTGAGATCTTCTTCGGCGACTGGCTCGGTCAACCATTGCATGCGCACGGGCACGTCATACAGGCGTCCGGGCGCCAGACGCGCCCAAAAATGGCGCAGCCCCGGCACAATCACCTTGACCACCGGCAGGCCGACGTCGGGTCGGGTCTGATCGAGCACCAGCACTTCCATGCCCAGCCGTGCAGCCACGGCAAAGCACTGCTCGACCTGGCATTTCACGTCCGGCGATTGATCGGTGCTGATGCTGTCGATGACGGTCGCAGGTCCGGCAGGCACGAGATGTGGCTGGTTGGCGAGCGTCGCCGTGGTCCACCATTCGATACTGTCCTTGTCGTCGAACGCGTACTGCGCATCGCCGTTCGCGTCGACGTTCATTACCGCGGGAATGAACTGGTTCATTTCGGTGACGGCGCGATTCAACGCGACGCGCGCGTCGAGGTGGGCACCGAAGCCCATGATGATGTCCTCGCGCACGTGATGGGTGCGCCGGTTGATCGCTGCATAGGTCGGAATGCCGGTATCGCAGGTCAGGTCGAGCACCCAGAATTCACGCCCGGCGGCGCGGAAGAATTCGCGCAGCTCGCGGAAGTACGGGTCGGCCAGCGCATCGATATCCACCTGCGGACGCTGGATGCGGTTGTACCACCAGATCGCCACCGCATCGCGTTCGATAAGTTCCAGGAATCCTTGCAGGATGGCGTCCTCGACGCTGCTGCCGGCGGCATTGCCGTTGGAGTCACCCCATGCGTAGAAGTGCTCGTCCGAATCGCGGAATCCGTAGTATAGATACGAAGTTGGCAGGTACTTCATGCAGTTTTCCGTGCACGACCACAACGGTGACCAACTGATCACTGCGTCTTCGTCGAAGGCCTGCGGCACCACCTGGAAGCGGCTCCCACGCGCCAGCCATTGTTCGCGCTCGGCGTATTGGCGCTCGCTGAAGAGGCTGACCGAGCGCGGATCGACCGCGAGCGCGCCGAGTTGACGAAAACTGGCCTTGACGGTGTTCGTCTCGCCGCTGCGGAACAAACCCGAATAGCGCTCAAGCGCCTCGCACAACGCACTGGTGCGCGCCTGCGCATCCGTGCGTCCCTTGCCCGAGCTGTGCGTGCGCAGCCCATCCTTGAGAAAATACAACTCATCGTTCTTCAGCGCGAAGTTGTGTCCGGCCATGTAGACGCGCAGCGGTCCCTTGCCATTCCACGGCGACGGAAAGATGCCCTTGACGATACCGGTGACGTCGCTGACGTGATGCGCGTAGCGCTCGAACGTCGCTTCGGGCGATTCCAGCCGGCTGCCATTCTCCGATACCGCCAGCGCGTTGCGTGATTGCAGTACCACGGGCTTGCCGGCGGGATTGGCGAGCGCCGGATCACCGCACGCCGGACACTGCGGACGGCGCACGACATAATGGAAGCCCTGCTGCAGCGACAACACATCGAGTGTGACGACGCGCGACTCCAGCTCGACGTTGTGCCCCTGCGACAACCACTTCACCAGTTGGAACGTCGTGGTGGCCGCCACCTGTTGCTCGGACAACGGAATGCGCGCGCGCGCGACCGGAAACGGATCGCGTCGGCTGGTCTTGCGCTGGATATAGCTCTCCACTTCACGGTTGTGCCGCAACCGCGACTCCAGACATTGCCAGCATGCCGTGCGGCCTGGCACGAAGAATGGTCCGATCATCGGGCGCAGGCCGGACGGCTTGACCAGCAACCACGCGATGCCGTTGGCAATGCAGTAGGTGTTGATTTCCGCAATAGCGGGATACTGATAGTCGTCCGCAACGACCATGATAAGCGATGGCGCGCGCATCGGGTCTGCGCGGAACCCGAACGTCTGCAACGCGCGCGTGAAGACTTCCGCATCAACATTGCCGACCGCTCGCACGTGAATATTCGCGCTCGCGATCAACGCGTGCGCCTGTGCCGAATTGCGACCCAGTTCCGTCCAGAAGGGCTCGAATTGCTCGGGCATCTGGTCGTCCTGCTCGACCACATGGCCGTGTTGCAGCAGGATGTCGATCGCCTTGCGCGCCGCGTCCTCGCCGATGTCCGCGCGAGCCGCGGCGATGATGTCGCCCCAGGTGTTGCTGCCATTGACGAGTGGAACGATGCGCTTGAGGCTGTCGCCTTCGAGCACGTGGTTTTCATTTTCCGACAACAGGAAAATGCCGACGTCGGGAACATGCTCGATATGGAACTTTGCCTTGAACTTCGGACGGGAGATCATCGCTGGCCCATGTGCTGGTGCGGTGTGAAGCGGCCTGCACCGTGTGTGCAGGCCGCTCAAGCGTGCGTGGAATACAGGTCGAAAGTGATGCGCCGGATCAACGACCGAGGCTAGCTGCCGTGCCGCAGATGGACCCGACCGTGGCGAGTGCGCCGCTTGCGCCGAGCTGGGTGGATGCATCGCCTGCGGAGCCTGCCGTGCCTGCGCTGGCAAACGAACCCAGGGTTCCGCAGATCGTGGCCACGCTGCCCACCGTGCCGGCGGAACCGACAGTCGATGCATTCGCCTGTGCGCTGGACCCCAGCCGTGTGGACGCCGCTTCGGCCGCGCCCGCTGTGCCGGCGGAACCTGCCGTAAGGACGCACGCGGCAGTGCCGCAGATGGTGCCGAAACTTCCGGCCGTGCCTGCGCTACCCGCAGTCGAAGCACTCGGGATCGCCGCGGCGCTCAATCGCGTCGATGCGGCTTCTCCAGCGCTGCCCGCCGTACCGGCACTGGCAAACGAGCCGAGTGTCCCGCAGATCGTGGCGACGCTTCCCACGGTGCCTGCGGAACCTACCGTCGATGCATTGACGTTTGCGTTGGCGGCTGCGTTGGCGCCGAGGCGAGTCGATGCGGCGCCGGCCGTTCCCGCGGACCCTGCGGTCAGGACGCAAGCGGCTGTACCGCAGATGGTACCGAAACTGCCGGCTGTGCCTGCGCTACCAGCCGTCGAGGCGGCCTGTGACTGATCTGAGTTCATGGATAGTTCGTCCTTATGTAGTGCGCTTTCCCGCGATAGCCGGTCAACGCTGTCGAGCATGGATAAAAAGATCGTGCGGAATTCCTCAGCTGCTACCCCGGCCAGTCCTGATTCCGCAACAAGACTTGCCGGATCTTCTTTCGCGCGAGCGCGCAGGGATTCATCGGTAAGCGCACGCTGTACCAACGCGGTCGCCGCACTGATCACGCTGGCGACGCTCGGCGCTCCGGAAGCTGCAGTCGTGCCTGCAGGCGAAACAACTTTTTGCCGGCCCTTGCCATCCGGCGTCTTGCTGGCGACCATGTGGAATCTCCGTTGGATGAGCCGAAGCAGCCAGTCAATCGGCATGGGCGCAACGCGGACCAGCCTTCACTGCGGTGAAGTACACATGTCCATGTATTCGCAAATACTAAATTGACAGGAATGAATGAAACATCTTCGAGCACCACGAAAGACTAGGCCACGTGGGCAATGATGGGTACCTGTATATTTGTACAGTGTGAGCAGGTGGTGACCTGTCATCGCGCACGACGCGGGGTTGAAATCATCCGCCAACCGCCCCGCCGCATCACCACATGGAAACTTCCAGACTGCTGCACGGCGAGCACGCAGAAATCGGGGATCGGATCTTCTTGAACGGATTCGATCGCTGACGCCGCACCATTTCCCTTGATTGGCGTGCACGTAGCCGTGCGAAAGACCACAGGCCTCATCCGCTGATCACGTTTTTGCTCACGTTGGGATCAGGCGTTCGACTCTGCCGTTCTTCCCCAGTCAGTGCGGCGTGATGGAGGTCGGTTGCAGACCGTCGTTTCGCGTCGCACGCGTGCGCTGCGAGCAGGTCAACCCGATCGCGTGTCTCAACACGCAAACAGCTTTGTCGATCAGCTCCGCTCCTCCGTAGCGTCAATCGCTACCTGATAGAGCGCCGCAAAGGCCTGTTGGCGTTGCAGTTTTGCCAGATCCCAACGCACCCTTTGGGGCGTTTGATTACGATGCCCATCGGTCGTGTCGCCACGGAATGGCGTTGCGCGTATACTCGCCAAATGATAATGCGTCGTATTACCTATCTCGCCTGGCGGCTCGCTTCGCTGGTACTGATCTGCACGGCGATGCCTTCCCTGGCGCAAGCGCCGGACGCGACCAGCGTGCCGCAGACGTGGCAAATGCTCGACTACCTGGCGACCGACTATGCCGGCGCAGTGAAGGACGGCGCCGTGTCAAGCCCCTCCGAATACGCCGAGATGCGCGAGTTCGCCGCAACGGCGCGTACGCGCATTGCCGCGCTGAGTCCAACCGCGGTGACGCCGGACCTCCTGTCGCAGGCCGACGCCTTAATCGCCTCGATCGACAGCAAGGCTGCGCCGCTCGACGTGGGTGCACAGGCACATGCACTCGCCGATTCGCTGTTGAACGCCTATCCCATACCCACGGTGCCCGATCAAACACCCGATCTGGCCAAGGGGGCCTCCCTCTATCAGTCGCAGTGCGCTTCGTGTCACGGCGCAACCGGGCACGGCGATGGACCGGTGGGCTTGCAACTCGAGCCGCGTCCCGTCGACTTCACCGATCAGACGCGTGCCGATCAACGCAGCGTCCTCTCGTTGTACCAAGTCGTGACCCAAGGTGTCACGGGTACGCCCATGGTGAGTTATGCGCAGCTGCCGGCGAACGATCGATGGGCACTCGCGTATTACGTGGGTTCGCTCGCGTATGAAAAAGAAGCCGCGAGCGGTGCAAAGGTGTGGGCTCAGCACACAACGGCATCGACGCTGATTTCCGGCCCTGGCGAACTGGCGCGCGTGCGCGTCGCTCAGCTGGTTCCGACCCTCGGTGCAGATGTTGCGCGTGAGATCGTGGGATATCTCCGCGCTCATCCGAACGTCGTGGAAAAGTCGCTGCGCGGTCTCCCGCTCGCGCGTGGACGTATCGCTGCGAGCGTTGCCGCGTACAAGAGTGGCGCAAAATCAGAGGCGACCCAGCTGGCGTTGTCGGCCTATCTCGATGGTGTCGAGCCTGTCGAGCCACAACTGAATGCTCGTGACGGCGCTTTGCGCGCAAAGCTCGAAACCGACATGGGCGCCTATCGCTCCGCCCTCGCGAGCACGGCTCAGCCGGATATGATCGAACGCCAGGCAGCTGACATCGATGCGCTGCTTGTGCGTGCACAACACGTCATCGCCGATGGAGGGGGCGGTGCGACGGCCACCTTCCTCGGCGCTTACACCATTCTGGTTCGTGAAGGCATGGAAGCATTGCTCATCATCGTCGCTCTGCTGGCGTTTTTGCGCAAAGCCAACCGCAACGATGCTGTTCGCGTGGTCCATGCGGCATGGATTCTTGCGCTGGTCGCCGGTGGCATCACATGGGCTGTTGCCACGTATGCGGTGTCGATCAGCGGTGCCAGCCGCGAAGTCACCGAGGGTTTGTCATCGCTGTTCGCGGCTGCGGTATTGCTGAGCGTCGGGCTCTGGATGCATCAAAAGAGCATCGGCGGCCGCTGGCAGGCCTATCTGAAAGAGAAAATGGCGGGCGCACTGACTCAACGCTCAGCGTGGTTCTTGTTCGGCCTCGCGTTCATTTCCGTTTACCGCGAAGTGTTCGAGACGATCCTGTTCTACGCCGCGTTGTGGAGTGAAGGTGAAGGAATCTGGTTGCTCGGCGGCATCGCAGCCGGCGCCGCCACGTTGGGATTCATCGCATGGGTGCTGCTGCGGACCAGCCGGCGCCTTCCGATCGGAACCTTCTTTTCCGCAAGCTCGGCGCTGATTGCCGTGCTGGCGATCGTCCTCACCGGCAAGGGAATCGCCGCGCTGCAAGAAGCTGGCTGGATCGCAGTGACGTTGGTCAGCGCACCGCGCATCGAACTCTTCGGCGTCTACCCCACCCTCCAGTCACTACTGGCACAGGTTGTGGTGGTTGGGCTGTTGGCTGCGGGGTTTGGATTCAACATCGTGCGCAGTCGGACGCCTATGGAAGCGCGCAGTTAAGCCGACATTGGCCAGAGAAAAACAGATATGTGCGTCCATCGGAATGGGATGCGTGGGGACGATGGCGCATTCCAGGGATAGACGATCTGCACGCGCACACGGTCGTTCGCGGATTGAGTCAGGATGGATTACCCTTTGCTCACGGACTTAGCCGCCTCCGTGCGCATGGTTTGTAGCGTGGCTGCCATCAGGACCGAGCTCAAATCATGTCCGACGAAGCGAAAGCCGCAGCCGCTGCACCACCGCCCCCCACCTGGACCGTCACGGGTGTCCAGACCGTCTCCGCGGATGAAGGACGCTCGCGCGTCGAGGTCATCATCCGCGGCAAAGTCGAAGGCGCCGTCGACCGCGGCGACGGTGCGGACCAGTTGCGCTTTTCCGTCTGGGACGACGGCCAGGAAATGGACTTCAAGATCGTCAACATCCCGCTTGGCCGGAGTGGAGTCATCACCGTGCGCCTCGGCTTCGATGGCCGCTACGCCATCGTCGCCGATGGTATCGGCATCGCGATCACCGCCGGTTCGGAAGCCGGAGGCGAACGCGTGTTCGACCTGGATCCGTTTTTCCCTGAGCAGGGATGACCAACCAGAGCGTAACGGTGTCAGGTTGCCTCGTGCACAGCGCCCGCGCACCTGGACGACATCTGACACCCGTGCTCGCCGCGGCCACCTCGCATCGAGGATCGCCAGTACGGAACGGCGAGCAAAATTATTCCTCACGGCATTCACCGCAATCATTGTTCAATCGCTATCGAAGCCGTCGAAGAAGATGGTGTCTTCGTAGGCGCCCAGATCGCCTTTACCGATCTGCGGGAAGGCATTGCCGTCCAGATCGGTACTGATACCCAAAAAATCGAACGTGACGCCGAGCAGCGGCGAATTTCCTGCCAGGTGGAAATCGCCGCCGGCGGTATCCATGAAGCGCGGAGCCACCGACAGGCCGTTTTCGTTGTTGGCAGGTACGCTTCCCCCCAGCATGCCGTAGTCGTTGGACTTCATATAAACGTTGTTGCCGATCAGGTACAGACCAGTGTGGTCGTTGTTCCACAGAATATTGTCGGATACATAGGTGAGTTGCGCGCCTGTGCTGCCACAGCCGAGACCGCCGACGCCGCTCGATTGCAACGTCTTGTTTGCATAGACGACGTTATGCGCAATAACCGTCTGTTGGTTGCTCGTCGTGCTGCCATTGGCGAAAACGATACCGGCGCCGTAAGCGTTATCGGCACTGTTGCCGATAATCAGGTTGGTACTCAACAGAAGGAAATCCGTTTTGTCCGCATACAGCGCCACACCGCCGCCCGCGTTGGTGGTGTGATTGTTCCGGATGATATTGAAGAAAATCGAGATGACGGCATCGTATCCAGCTTGAATATTGTTGACGGCCAGGCCAGCACCATCCGCGCTCGATTCTCCGTTCTGGATGGTAACGAGCTGCACATTCACTTCGCCGTGCGTGCTGAGCATTTTCAGTACTTGCGTGGCGTTGTTGCCATCAAGGATGGTGTGCGCCGGAGAATGAGAATACGAACCGCAAGTGGCGCCATAGTAGCCGCCACGGATCGATATCGATCCGGTACTGGCGGTTGAGGTGTAGTGGAACGGACCGTTTGCTGTCGCGGCGCCTGTCTTGTACGTGCCTTCACCGAGGTAAATGGTATTGACCTCGCCGCTGTGCACGCCACCATCGGAGGACTGAGTCAGCGCGTTTTGCAGTCCGGCAGCCGTGGTGATGCAGACAAAGTCGTGCGCTTGCGCGTAATTAGCCGCGATGAGCAAGGCGCCGCCCAGCACGCACTCGCGCAGGCAGCGGGAAAGCAGCAGGCCTTTCTTGCAGGTGAGGCTCATACATATCTCCAACAGGATGGCGTCTGTCAGAGGAAACGACGTTTACGGGGGAAAGCGGGTGCAATGGGTCCGACGGCGCTCGGTTGCCCTCGAAGCCGTCGATGACGATGGTTTCTTCATACGCGCAGACCCTGCACAGCGGCTTGGGCTGTCCCTCGCCCATGCAGATCAAGTCGAAGACTGCTGCGTAGTCAATCCATCCGAAAAAGCAGGATCGATCCAACCTGATCCTGCTGCGCATCGCGATAACCCGAAATACCCGCTACGCTGACTGCAGTTCCAGCAGGAAGACACCCATGAGTAAAGGCACCCACGACTACGCCAGCGATCCGCGCAACGATGCGATCCGGATCAGCGTCAACGGCGAATTGTTTCCACGCAACGAGGCGCGCGTGTCGGTGTTCGACAGCGGCTTCGTGCTCGGCGATGGCGTATGGGAAGGCCTGCGCCTGCACCATGGCGGCCTGCCCTTCCTCAATCAACACCTGGATCGCCTGTATGAAGGCGCGCGCGCGATCGATATGGATATCGGACTCAGCCGCGAGCAACTGACCCAGCGCATCGTCGACACCTTGCGCGGCAATGGCATGCAGTCCGACGTGCACATCCGGCTAATGGTCACCCGCGGCATCAAGGCCACGCCGCACCAGGACCCACGCTTCGTGATCGGCGACGCCACCATCGTGATCATTCCCGAATACAAGCAGCCTCTACCGGCAACGGTCGAGCATGGCGTCCGCCTGTTCACCGTGCACGTGCGCCGCGGCGCACCCGATGTGCAGGATCCCAAACTCAACAGCCACTCCAAGCTCAACTGCATTCTCGCCTGCGTGCAGGCGCAGAAAGCCGGCTACGACGAGGCGCTGATGCTCGACCCGCACGGCTTCGTGGCCACCTGCAACTCCACGCATTTCTTCATCGTGCGGCGTGGCGAGGTATGGACCTCCAGCGGCGACTACTGCTTGGCCGGCATCACCCGCGCCAATGTGATCAGACTGTGTCGCGAACACGGCATTCCGGTATACGAGAAAAACTTCAGCCTCACCGACGTCTACGGCGCCGAAGAGGCCTTCGTCACCGGCACGTTCGCCGGGCTGACGCCGGCTCGCGAGATCGACGGCCGCATCATGGGCGACGGCAAACGCGGCCCGATGGTCGCGCGCCTGCAACAGCTCTACATGGCGTTGGTGAAAGAGGAGAGCCGCGCGGAACCTCGTGTATGAACGCGCCGCGCGATCCCTTGCGCATCGCCATGTGGTCGGGGCCGCGCAACATCTCCACCGCCATGATGCGCGCGTGGGAAAACCGCGAGGACACCGCCGTCATCGACGAGCCGTTCTACGCGCACTATTTGATCGCCACCGGCGTCGCACATCCGGGCCGTGACGAGGTGATCGCGGCGCAGAACAACGACGCAACGGATGTCGCGGCGGTGCTCGCCGGCCCGATTCCGGAAGGCCGCCCTGTCTGGTATCAGAAGCACATGACCCAGCACATGCTGCCCGACATGCCGCTGGACTGGCTCGACCGCGTCACCAACTGTTTCCTGATCCGCGAGCCGGCCGCGGTGGTCGCCTCCTTCACCATCCAGCGACCCGATGCGGCAGCGTGGGAACTTGGCTTCGAGCAGCAATCACGATTGTTCGATCATGTCTGCGATCGACTCGGCAGCGCGCCACCCGTGATCGATGCCAGCGACGTGTTGAAGAACCCCGCCGGTACTTTGAGTGCCCTGTGCGCGCAACTTGGCATTTCCTTCAGCCCCCGCATGCTGCAATGGCCGCGCGGCCCGCGCGACAGTGACGGCGTGTGGGCACCGCACTGGTACGCCGCGGTGGAGAATTCCACCGGGTTCGCGCCTTACCAACCACGCAAGCCCAGACTGAGTGTGTTCCAGCGCGAACTGGTGGAACAATGCCAGTCGCACTACGAGAAGCTTTCGCCGCACCGCCTCGTTGCCGACTGATATCCGCGCGCGCCCATGAGTGGTTCGTGCGCAGTTGCGGGTTCGTCTTGTCATGTTCTGCTCCTGATGCTCGGGGCATATCATCGCCCCGGGATGCAGAGTTCTCACTTACCGCGCTGTTCAAATTTCCGGGGCCAGCTCTTCTGAGAACCCTTACACTGGTGTCGCCACTACCTAGGGGATCGGCTTCATGTTCCAGCGCATCGTGATTGCGACTCTTGTCCTTGTTGCAGGTTTTTGTTCGGCCAAGAGCCATGCGGCCGATTTTGCCGGTAGCGGCATGGGGGTGATTCCCGACAACAATCCAGCGGGGCTGTCGATCACTTTCAATGTTTCCGGGATCACGCCGACGGTTGGCAGCGTTCGCTTGCGTCTGGGAATTACGCACTCATGGTCGGGCGACCTCGTCGCGACGTTGCGTTCGCCAGGGGGCGTATCCACCCTCATCATCCTGGGCAGGGTAGGCGTTGGCCTAGGACCATCGGACCCAAACTTCGGGAGTCTGGCCGATTTCTCCGGGATCTATGAATTTGCCGATGACGCGTCACTGGATTTGTGGGGCACGGCAAGCGCGGCTGGCGCCGGCGCCATTCCGAACGGAAAATACCGGACCAGCGGAATAGGTATTGCCCGCACGCGTCATGGCGGATGCACAACCTCCCTCGCCGGCGCCTTCAACGGGTTGTCAGGCACGCAGGTCAATGGACTCTGGACATTGACCGTCGCCGACAGGGCGCCCAGCTTCACAGGTTCGGTCGATTCGGCGCTGCTCAGCGTCAGCCCCACGCCCGATATTTTCTCAACCGGGTTCGATCCGGTGGCGCGTGGTGATTGCCAGAAGGCACGCATGGATTACACCGGTAGCGGACGCACGAGCTACGTGACTGTGCGCAACACCGGCGGTGGTTCAAACGGTGCCATCACCTGGACAGTTCAGGATAACGACGGCACCACGACTGGAGCAATTCTGAGTTTCCTTCTCGGAAATGCTTCCAATAGATTCATCGATGCCGACTACGATGGCGATGGCATTACCGACCCCGCGGTTTGGGTATCCGCAACACCGAGCCACTTCACGATTCGCCGCTCAGCCCGACCCGCGGACGTACCGGTCACGATCAATTTCGGTCAGGTGGGTGATGATCCCAGTCATGCGGGAGATTATGACGGCGACGGTCGCGATGACATGGCCATCTATCGGGCTGGTGCAACAGCGGGAACGGATTCACATACCTACATCCAGATTACGGGCGGTCCGCTACGCGATCTGGTTACCGGTGAGAATGGCGCATTTGCTTCTGGTGGTATCGACTACTCTGGCGACGGAAACGCCGATATGGCCATTCAGTCCAATGCCGGTGGAGGCGCCGCTTCCTACCGTCTATACGACGGCACGACCGGAGCCATCATCACAAATTTCAATTTCGGCACCCCCACCAATGTCATGGTCCTTGGCAACCATGTCGGCAATGCGCTCGGCGATATAACCACAATCGCGGGTTCGGGCGGGGTGATCGTCTGGACCACGCGCGACGGGCAGAGCGGTGTCGGGCAACCGAGCGTTAACCTGGGAGTCTCGTCAACGGATTTCGCGTTGTCGGGCGATTACGACGGTGACGGACTGGACGACTATGCAGTCTGGCGCCCGAGTGCAACGCCCGGCTTGAGCAAATTCATCGTTCGACCGAGTAGCGATACGGCGACCACGATCGAAGTGCCATTCGGCGCAAATGGCGACTACGCCGTCGCGAATGGTCGCGCGCATTGACCGAAGAAAGAAAGAGAAAAAGGTGTTTTCATTCGCGACGGTCGTGATCGTGGGCACTGCACTGGTACGCCGCGGTGGAGAAACTCCACCGGCTTCGCAGCGCACCAATCAAGCAGGGCGAAACTGAGCGTGTTCCAACGCGATCTGGTGGAACAATGCAAGTCGCACTACGAGAAGCTTTGGCCGCACCGACTGGTTGCCGACCGATGTTTGCACGCGCCTTTGCGCGGGCCGCCTGAAGTCGGCGCAGCCGTTGTAGCACTGGCCTGTTGTGGTGCACGCCCCTGCTCCTCGATTTTTCATGCAGGTCGATTTCGCGTTTGATACGTGATAAACGATTCTGGACCTTCGTTGCGCAATTTTCATGCTCTCGGTTTCCGAGATTGCCCACAATTTGTCGTGCCTTTCGATTCCAAGCGTCAGTCCGGGTTCGATGATGAAACTCGCAATAGTCCAGGGAAGCAAACGGTGTCCATGAATAGACCGGGCAATCTCGATGGGTGTCTACTCTTGGCCGGAATACCGTCGGAAGACCTCCGTCGTGATTGTCCGACTGCCAAAATTCTGGACCATCGGCACAAAGGCACGATCTATCGACAAGGCGAGCTCGTTCGAGCGGTCTTCTGCGTACTCAGGGGACAGGTCATGCTCGCTCGGGCTAGCCATGAAGGCGCCATATTGACCACGGCCGCGTTGGCAGCGGGAGATTTTTTTGGTGCCGCACTAGGCAGCAGCTCCGAGACCGAAGACACGGCAACCGCCAAGGGAACCGTCTCGGTTTGGCAAGCGCCGGTCGCCGAGTTTCAACGCTTGTTGATCAATCATCCGGCACTCTCCTGGGAATTTGTCCGGCTTCTCGCTCGGCGCCAGCGCCAGTTGGAGCGAAGGCTCGAGAGCTTGGCGTTCAAGCGAACCGAGGTGCGGTTGGCCGAAACTTTCCGCGAGCTTTCGGGCGGATTTGCGACGCGCTGCGAACACGGCTTTGGGCAGCACCTTCGGCTCACACAACAGGAGTTGGCCGACCTCGTGGGCGCGAGCCGCCCAGTTGTCAGCACGATTCTCAACCGGCTCCGTGACCAGGGCGTGCTCGGCTACAACCGCGAGTACGTATGCGTTCGTCGGATCGAAGACATCGAACAACTCATCGAGTCCTGAAAAATTGCGGCACTGTCATCTGCAGAACAGACGAATTCTGATTCACCTGTCAGATTGTGATGGCGCACCTGCTTCAGGTGCTTTCGCAGCGGCGATTCCGCACAAACTGACAGGAAACGAAGATGGCAAAAACGTATCTCGAGATCACGATGAAGATATCCGCGACCGATCGGGCCAAGGCCGGCGCGGTATTCTCAAAGTACAAGCAACCGTTTCTCGCGACGATTCCCGGCGCACAGTCCAAAGAGCTTCTGATCCGCGAAGAGGACGTGCAGGTACTTCACGGGTTCGATTCGCGCGGCTCCGCAGAGAGCTATCTGAAAAGCGCGCTATTCAGCAATGATGTGGTCGGCGATCTGAGGCCCTGCCTCATGGAGGGACCTGAGATTCGAATGTACGACGCACAGTAGGGCGAAGGATCCACAGCAGCGGGGTCAGGTTCGCTTACCGCTCGACGGAAGTGAATGTGACCCCGCGTTGTTCAGAGGTCAAGGTGCCACGGAAGTGCAATGCGCTGCTGCCTCAAGCGCCTTGGCGATCCAGTTGTGATGCGAAGTACCGGCTGCGAGAGCAACCCCGGGCTCGCGCCCTGTCCGCGGGGTACCGCCAGTCTTGGCATCGAGTTCCGCGAGCCAGTCATCTATCTGTTTGTCGGCACCATTCGCCTTGATCGCGCGGGTCTGGCATTCGCACAGTGAGCGAATCTGCCCGAACGCGCGCTCGCCGGCGTTGTAGTGATGCTTGAGGCAGCCGGCTCCGATGTCGGCGTCGCGTTTGGCGATCCGCATCGGATCATCCGCGGCGTAGATCGCACGCACTATTTTCGCAGCATCAGCATCTGTCTGCGCATAGTCGAGTTGGCCGTTTCGCATGCTGCGCGAGAAGAGGCCACAAAGCGCCTCGTTCGGCGCTGCGTGCGGTGATTTTCCTTGCTCGAGTCTGTTTTCCAACACCTGCCGCTGCTCCGCCGGAATCGTCGCGAGCACCTGATCCGTCGGCAGAGTCACATCGAGGTTTTGAATCTGCCAAAGGTGTAGCGAGAAGCGGAACTCGTTGTCCTTGCTGCGAGATATACAGCTTTCTGCGAGCGTTTCATTGTGACGGCGGCCGATGTCTATGGCGACCGCAGCCGATTTCTGTGCGTCGGAAAATACATCGGATGGTGTCGGGACCAGGCCCTGCGCGCGTGCCGGTTCGCCAATCGATG
>JBDSFA010000472.1:0-2598 GCA_039919785.1 Dokdonella sp.
GGGATTGATCAGGATCGTGCGTGGAACCGCCGGCGCGTCCGGATAGCGATCACTGCTGTCGAAACCGAAGATCACCAGCTGCATGTCGACGCCGATCTGCGGTGCCGCGAGACCCACGCCGCCAGCATCGTGCATCGTCTCGAACATGTCGGCGATCAGCTCGCGCAAATGCGGCGTATCGAAGTGTTCGATCGGGGCTGCGACACGCAGCAGGCGCGGATCGCCCATCTTGAGAATTTCGTGGATCATCGCGAAGACTCCGCTGTAGGGTCAGGTGCATTGTCGCGCAAGTGCGCGCGCATATCGAACCCACACGCGGTGACGAAACACGCCACTGCAGCCCGACGGATCAGCGCAGTCGATTGATCAACCAGCGCCAACCCAGCACAGGCGCCTTGACAAGAAAGTGCGACCACAGGCCGAGCCACACCACACTGCGCAGCAGTGGATTGCGCGCAGCCGGATCGAAACGGCAGAAGTATCGCCACATGCCGCGATGCTTGTGGCGTGCGACGAACAGCGGCCGGCTCCGACTCGAACCGCCTTGCACATGCAGGACGCGTAGCGCATGCGCGATCGCAACCTGGAAGCCGGCGGCACGAGCGCGTCGACACAAATCGAGATCTTCGACATGCAGGAAGTAGGCTTCGTCAAAGCCGCCGATGCGCTCGAACGCAGCGCGTGGCATGGCCATGCAGGCGCCGGAAACGGCTTCGACGAACTCGATGCCGTCACTCGTCTCCCCACTCGGCATTTCGACGCCGGCAAGCGAGGGCCAGCGACGTTCCCAACAGGCAAGCCCGCTCAGGCTTGCGAGCGCGCGTCGGAAGCTCGGGTCGCGACGGCGGTTTCCGCGTGCGGGCGATCCGTCGGGATTGCACACCGTCACGCCGAGCACACCGATGCGTGCATCGGCCAACAAGGTTTGATGCAAGGTGGCAACAGTATCCGCCTGCAGCTCGCAATCGGGATTGAGGAACAGCAGTGCAGTTCCTTGCGCGAGTGCAGCGCCGCGATTGCAGGCCGGGCCGAAGCCGATGTTGGCGCGGTTGTGCAGCACGCGCAGGCGTGGGTCGTGCGCATGGTGCGCGGCCGCCCGTTCAACTTCGCCATCGGACGAATCATTGTCGACGAGGATGACCTCGATCTGCGCGTTCGATGCAAGCGCAGAACCGATGCAGGTCTGCAGCAGGGGTCCACTGTCAGCCGCGACGACGACGATGCTGGTCAGCCCGTCGATCACGGTTGGGGTTCCCGGATGGGCCGCGCTCAAATCGCGCCGAGCAGCCGCTCGCCTTGCTCACGCGCGTAGGCCCAAAGTGACGGCCAGGCATCGTAGGCAGTCGCAAGCTGCGTGGTTTCGTCGCGCAGCCTCTTGACGCAATCTGCATTGTCAGCGACGGGCCAGTCACCCAGACGCGGTGGATCCTTCGCGATCAGTGCACGCCCGTTTGCTTCAATGATCGAACGTACGTCCGCCTGCCAGTAGACGGGGGCGTCCTGTGCGCTCTCGAACTGGTTTTGCAGGCGCTCGATCAGATCCGCGCGCGCATAGGCGAGATAGTCGCGCAACTGGCGCAGGCAGCCAGCGTCGTCTGCCGCGCCGACGTCGCGCAGATGCGCCGCGAGCAGGCTGAGTCGCTGCGCCGGATCCTTGGCGTTGAAGTCCGGCAATTGCCGTTGCACGAAGTCGCTGACGAAATAATTGAAGCGCGGCGTGTGTGCGGCGAGCGTGCGCGACGAGCGCTTGCGCTGTGCTTCCTGCACATGGCCGATTGCAACCGGCAATTCCAGCATCAGTGCGCCTGGATGGCACAACTCGGTCACGCGCGAGAACAGCGCGTCTTCGCCGCGACCCAGTGGATTCGTACATGGCAGCAGCGCGGAATTGTCGAGTGCGAAAGGCGTGAACGTCGTCGCAGCCGTCGCACGCGCCTGGCGGTAGCCGTACCAGAGGCTGCCTGCTTCGACGTTGCGCAGATAGCTGTCGCGGTCACGCACGAATTCGGCGCGGCTCGCGGCGGGCAACTGATATAGCCACAGGCCCGATTCGGTACGCGAGCTGCCGTAGCTGCCATGCTGGGTGGCAAGGATCGGCGCATCACCGCGCAGATGATCGAGCCGGCTCAGGGAAAGGCCGCGTAGCGACTCGCGTTCTATTGCGTAACGTGCGCTGCCGGTCAACGCACCCAGCGGGCGGCCGGCGGCATCCAGATGCAGTTCGAATGGATCGCCTTCGACTTCCTGACCGGCACCGAGCGCGTTCTCCATGTTGCGGTGGAACTGCGTATACGGCTCCGCTGCCGGATTCGGATCGAATCCACTGCGCGCATCATCCGGCCTGCGCAATGGCAAGCGGTGATCGTCGTCGAGCAGAACCATGCGTGCGCCGGCAGACAGCAGCAAGGCGAGATTCCAGGCACGACCGCCACCGAAACGGTCACCTGCATCGGTGCGTGCCAGCAGATGCGGCAGGATCGCTGCCGCCTGCGGCACAGCGCGCGCGATCCTGGCGACCAGACGCTCGCATTCAGACGCGCCGACATAACTGAGCTTGCAACCGGTTGCACGTGCGAATTCGCGCAGCAGATCGCGGTG
>JBDSFA010000465.1:0-1775 GCA_039919785.1 Dokdonella sp.
ATCAAGAGCATCGCGGCTGAAGCCGCTCCCACAAACAGTTGCTCCTAAAGGCGTGCGGATCGGGCTATCTCGGGTTACCGCCGCCACTCACTTCGCTGCGACACCGCGTCGGATTGTCGCACCTCGCCTCATCCGAGACGCGATGGGCCATCTGGCCAGGTCTGCGCGTGCCATAGAGCTGAACACGTGGTTGCGCCATCGGCGCAAGCGGTCCTGGAAAACGTCGCCATGGGCGACGCCATGCGGTCTGGCGACCGCTGCCGGTGGCGAAGAACCGCGCAGGCGTGTCGCACCCCGCCTTGCATGCTCGCGGGGGCGAGGCTACCTTCGCTGAATCCTTCCTTTTCCATGCGGGCGTTCGCGTCCGGAGATCATGACCAGCCAGCTCAAGAGCCTTACCGACTGGGTCGACGATGTCGCCCAATTGACCCGACCCGACAAGATCCACTGGTGCGACGGTTCCGAAGCAGAAAGCGCTGCGCTGACCGCGCAGATGCTCGCCGATGGGACGTTGCTGCCGCTCAATCCGCAGACGCATCCCAATTGCTACCTGCATCGTTCCCATCCGTCGGATGTAGCGCGCGTCGAGCATCTCACGCTGGTATGCACGAAAAAGGAAGACGACGCCGGTCCGAACAACCACTGGATGGAACCAGCGCAGGCGCACGCGAAGATCGATGCGCTGTTCGCCGGCTGCATGAAGGGTCGCACGCTGTACGTCATTCCGTATTGCATGGGCCCGATCGACTCACCTATCTCGCGCTGCGGCGTCGAGATCACCGACTCGCCGTACGTCGTCGCCAACATGCGCATCATGACGCGCATGGGAGCGCCCGCACTCGCACGCATTGAGCGTGAGGGCGCCGAAGCGGCCGCTCGGGGCGAGCAGCCGGCCTTCGTCAAGGGCCTGCATTCGATCGGCGAACTGGATCCAGACAAGCGCTTCATCATGCATTTCCCGGAAGAGCTCGCGATCAAGTCGATCGGTTCCGGGTATGGCGGCAATGCGCTGCTGGGCAAGAAATGCCATGCACTGCGCATTGGCAGCTTCCAGGCGAAGAGCGAAGGCTGGCTGGCCGAGCACATGCTCATTGTCGGCGTCGAGAATCCCAAAGGCGAGACGCACTACATCGCAGCCGCGTTCCCTTCGGCCTGCGGCAAGACGAATCTGTCGATGCTGATTCCGCCCGAGGGCTACCGCAAGGCGGGCTGGAAGGTTTGGACCATCGGCGACGACATCTGCTGGATGACCCCCGGCCCGGACGGTCGCCTGTACGCGATCAATCCTGAAGCGGGCTATTTCGGCGTGGCGCCCGGCACCAACAAGACCACCAACCCGAATGCGCTGGCGACGATTCAGCACGACACGATCTTTACCAACGTCGCAGTCACCGCCGACAACCAGCCTTGGTGGGAAGGTCTGCCGGGCGTGCCGGTCACCGATTGGCAGGGTCGTCCGTACGATCCTGCGAACGGACCGGCCGCACATCCCAACTCGCGCTTCACCGTCGCGGCAAAACAATGCCCGAGCTGGTCGCCGCACGCGGAAGACGCGCAGGGCGTGCCGATCTCGGCAATCGTATTCGGCGGGCGTCGTCCGTCGCTGGTGCCGCTGGTATTTGAAGCGCGCGACTGGACGCATGGCGTCCTCGTCGGTGCCTCGATGGGCTCCGAGACGACGGCTGCCGCAACCGGAGCCGTCGGCGTGCTGCGTCGCGACTCGATGGCGATGAAACCTTTCTGCGGTTACAACTACGGCGACTATTTCGCGCACT
>JBDSFA010000234.1:0-1636 GCA_039919785.1 Dokdonella sp.
AATGGCGCTGCGACGATAGCGATTCCGGCATCACGCCACGCGTCACCTTTGATCAGAACCAAGACGTCGCGGCGCCGTACATCGCGACAGGCGTGCGTCCACGCATTGCGATCTTGCGCGAGCAGGGCGTCAATGGGCAGGTCGAGATGGCCGCTGCATTCACGCGTGCCGGCTTCGACGCGTTCGATGTGCACATGAGCGATCTTGCTGCAGGCCGGCGCAAGCTTGCCGATTTCAGCGGTTTCGCCGCCTGTGGAGGCTTCAGCTACGGCGACGTGTTGGGGGCGGGTCGCGGCTGGGCCGCATCGATTCTCTACAACGAGCATTTGCACAACGAATTCGCCGCGTTCTTCGCCGATGCGTCGAAGTTCGCGCTCGGTGTCTGCAACGGCTGCCAGATGATGGCGAACTTGAAGTCGATCATTCCCGGCGCCGAGCATTGGCCGCAATTCGTGCGCAATGCGAGCGAGCAATATGAAGCCCGCCTGGCCACGCTGGAAGTGCTCGACTCGCCATCGATCTTCTTCAAGGGCATGGCCGGTTCGCGTATCCCGGTCGCCGTTGCGCATGGCGAAGGCCGTACCGTGTTCGCCCATGCGGCGGACGCGAAACCTGCCCTGGTCAGCGCACGTTTTGTCGACAACATGGGTCGCGCAACCGAACGCTTTCCGCTCAATTCGAATGGCTCCGCGCATGGCAATGCCGGCTTCACCGCGGCGGACGGTCGCGTGACGATCCTGATGCCGCACCCGGAGCGCGTCTTCCGCAGCGTGCAGATGAGTTGGCGTCCGCGCGAATGGGGCGAGGACTCGCCGTGGATGCGCATGTTCCGCAATGCGCGCGTCTGGATTGGTTGATGACGGTCCACTTCGCTGATTTTGTGGGAGCTGAATTTGTGGGAGCGGCTTTAGCCGCGATGCCTTTGATTGCTGTATCGCGCGCAAGAGCATCGCGGCTGAAGCCGCTCCCACAGTCGCTGTTTTCGCGATGAAGCAGAACCCGATACGCACGTTTGCCTTGCAAGCCTTGTTGTGGCTGCCGCTCGCCTTCGTGATCTGGTTCTGGTTCGCGGCCTTCTGGGTGTGGCCCTCCATCGTGATCGCGCGTCACGTACTGCTCGGAATCTGGGGTGGGCTGTTCAGCGGCGTGGTGCAAGGCGGCGATCTCCTCGACGCCACCGGGCGCGTGATTGCGCATGCAGGCTACCTGGTGCAGTTGAGCACAACCGTGATGGTTACCGTGCCTGCCGGCCCCGGCGGCCCGGGCGGCGTCGGCGTGCTGGAGCCGACGATCAACCCGATGGTCTATGCCTACGCGCTGCCGCTGTTCGCCGGGCTGGCGATGGCGACACCGTTGTCGACGCCGCGCCGACTGTTTCAGTTCGCTGTCGCACTGGCCTTGATCTGGACGACGCAAGCCTTCGGTATCGTCGCCGAGAGCCTGAAGACGCTGGCGTTCGACGCTGGCACTGAAGGCGCCGCGGCGATCGCGAACGCGGGTCTGGCGCCGAACGCGATTGCGCTCGCCTACCAGTTCGGGTATCTGATCCTGCCGGCCGTGGTGTCGGTAGCGCTGTGGATTGGCCTCAATCGCGCATTTATCCAGACGCTCGTGCGGCCGGTTGGGGAACCTCAGG
>JBDSFA010000194.1:0-3353 GCA_039919785.1 Dokdonella sp.
GCTACGTCAGCGTCAACGGCCGCGTGTTCGATGTCGACGCGGACATGGCCGAAGTCGGCGGCAAGCAGCGCAAGGCACCCGAGTTCTACTGGCAGCGCCATCGAGATGGCCATGCGTTCGGCATTGAGTACGGCCCCACCGCGATGTGCCATTGCCCGAAGTCGGTGGGGTGGCACGTGCACTGAGGCGTTGATCACGAACGAAAGCGACTCGCTTGCCGAAAAGTCCGCTCCCGGCCATTACCAGTCAGTCGCAAATTCGACAAAGCTCGCCGATTGCAGACACCCACATCTCGCCTCCTACATCATGTAACTGGCTAGGCGCGGGCGCCTCCGCCGCAACGAACGTGGCATGTTTTTTGTATTCGTTCCGTGCTCTATTCAAAGTCACTTTCGAAACAAGGACTCAGATGAATCGCATGCAGTCAACGGATCTTTCATTGCCTTCCCGCAGGCGTCAAGCGCTGACCACTGCCTGCACCACCGGATTGTTAGCTCTTGGCATGGCGTCGAGCGCGTGGGCCGTTACAGGTGGCCAAGGCGGCGCGGGTACGGCGCGCGGCGGCTCCTACAATAGTGGCGGCCAGAGCGGCGACGGCAGTGGCGGTAACCCGGGCAGCTCCGGGAAGGGCGGCAACGGAGGAAACTCAACCGTCGCGTCAGGTGGCACCGGAGGTGACGCAGGAATCGTCCCCAACATGACCAGTAGCGTCACTACCAGCGTAACTGGCGCGCCTGGGGGCAGTGGCAATGCAGCTGTCACGCCCGGAAACGGCGGCGGCGGCGGTGGTGGTGGCGATGGCGCCTTTATTGGCGCGGGCCTTGTACTAACCGTGAATCCGAGCGTTCTAGTATCCGCGGGCGTCGGAGGAAATGGTGGCCCAGGCTTCAATGCAGCCTTTGTCGGCGGCGGCGGCGGCGGCGGTGGCAGTGGGGTCGAACTTCAGAACGCCTCACTTGCCAACTACGGCACCATCATCGGTGGTGAGGGAGGTGCAGGAGCGAGCGGCAGCGCCTTGCCAACCAGTTCGGGCGGCGGGGGCGGTGGAAATGGAGTAGTGGTCTCGGTAGGCAACGTAACCATTATTAATGGTGGCACGATTTCCGCAGGCGCCGCGGGCAATGGCGGAAGCGGCGGCCAATCCGGCACCAATGGCGCTGCCATTCTGTTTAATGGTGACGGAGGTTT
This sequence comes from Dokdonella sp., assembly GCA_039919785.1. GTDB lineage: Bacteria > Pseudomonadota > Gammaproteobacteria > Xanthomonadales > Rhodanobacteraceae > Dokdonella_A. Next base: position 1,189 of record JBDSFA010000194.1, read on the forward strand.
CAACAACTTGGGGCTGTTTTCCAGCTCGGTGATTTCTGGCGACATCGAATCTGCGTCAGGGACCGTGCATATCTATACCAAGAATAGCGCCGTGACGCTCAGCAGCAACATCCTGCTCGACAACTCGAGTCTCCTCTATGTGACGACAAACCCTTCACCACTCACGATCACGGGCGTAGTGTCGGGCAGCGGTTATCTTCAGGTGGCGGGGAGCACGACACTGACGCTTAGTGGAACTAACACATTCACCGGCGGCAGCAACGTGTATTCCGGCAAGCTGCAAGTGGACGGAAGCATTGGCGATGTTAACGTCGGTGCCGCATCGCTCGGCGGCAACGGCACCGTTGGCAATATCACACTGAGTTCCTCCGGCGCCATCGTGCCGGGTGGCTCGCCAGGCACGCTGGAGGGAAACTCTCTACTCTGGAATGGAGGCGGCGTGCTCGACTTCCAGTTGGGGGCAACTAACAGCACTACCGATACGGACTTGCTCGCGCTGTCGGGTGGACTGACGAAGGGGGACGCCACGAACCCTAAGTTCAAGTTCCATCTAAGTAGTGGTAACGGTACGCCGACTCAGGGCACGACCTACACGTTAATAAGCTTCGGCAGCAATTCGGGCTTTAGTGCCGGAGACTTCAGCTTCGATACAGACGGCACGTTCAACGTGTGCGCCAAGTTCTCGCTGACGGGCGGCGCCCTACAATTCACCGTGCGCAGCGTCACGCCGGACTATGTGTTCTGTAGCGACTTCGAATAGCGCCTCTGAACGTGTGCGTGGCGAATTCGTATATTCGCTGCGCACGACCTGTTTTGACGAGCGGTTGTGTCGCTGTTGCGAGACCGTGCTTGGGGCCGTAGCCCTCCTCGACGCGACGCGTGATTTACTGAGCGAAATTAAGCGATGACAGCCTTCCCGAAAAGCGGACCCTCAGCAATGCCCGCTTGGTGGGCGAAGGGGACGTCACCAAACTTTGGATTTCGTATTCGCAAAATTCTCTGATGACGGGCTTCCGGGAACCTGCCATTCGCTACGGGCAGCTGTGGGTCGATTGCAGTCATCGAAAAACGGATCGTTCCACCCGAACGCACAAGTGTTGAGCACCCCATCACCCGCCCAATAACCCCAACTTCCCCGCAACTTCCAACACGCACGCAGCCTGCCGCTCGATCTGCGCATCGCGCGGCATCACCCGCGACCTTCCATCCAGCGTGCAGCCGATCGCGCGCGTCAGCAGCGCTGCGTGCGCGCGCAGTAGCGATGCCGACTCCTCGCCGTCGAATACGCCAACGCCCATTGCCGCTTCGATGAGGTCTGCACTGTTGCCGCTTGCTAACAAATTCCCATGTGCTTGCGCATGCAGCAGCACGATGCCCTGCAGCAGGAATTCGATGTCGACGAGGCCGCCGACGCCTTGCTTGAGGTCAAACTGGCGCGCATCGGAACGGTCGCGTTCGGCACGCCAGCGTTCGCGCATCTGCACGATGTCGTTGCGCACGGTATCCGCATCGCGCGGCATCGCGAGGAGTTGCGCACGCGTGCGTGCGAAGCGGCGACCAAGCGCGGCGTCGCCTGCGAGCGCACGCGCGCGCACGAGCGCCTGCAGCTCCCACGTCCACGCACGTTCGCGCTGATAGCTTTCGTAGGCGTCCATGCTCAGCACGAGCATGCCCTTGCTGCCGTCAGGACGCAGGCGCACATCGACTTCGTACAGGCGCCCCGCACGCGTGAGCACGCCGAGCAGATGCACGACACGTTGCGCGAGGCGTGCGTAATAGCGCGAACCATCGAGCGGCTTGGCGCCATCGGATTCACCGCGTGCGCGCTCGCCGTCATAGACGAACACGAGGTCGAGGTCGGAGCCGAAGCCGAGTTCAGCACCGCCGAAACTGCCGTAGGCGATGATCGCCATGCCCAGCGAGGAAACAGCGGCGGCAGGCCGCCGAATGATTTCTTCACCCCCTGGGATCGACGTCGGTCGTCGGCCTGACGGAGGATGCCCGGAGGGCTGATGAGGGAAACGCCCGGCAACCGCTTCGATCGCGCCATCGAGCCTTCCATGCACCGCGACAAGCTCGCTTTCGGCAATCCGCAACACCGCAGCCAGCACCGCTTCGGCAATCTCCGACAGCGCGCGCGCAGCGGCAACGCCGTCAAGCCGCTG
>JBDSFA010000079.1:0-4781 GCA_039919785.1 Dokdonella sp.
GGCGTCGCTTACATCAACAGCTTCACGCAATCGCCCGGCAATATCCGCTGCGACGTGCGCGGGCTCGCCTTGCAGGCCGACGGTCGCATCATCGTCAACATGGACTGGACCCTGACCAACGCGCAAGGCACGAGCCAGCGCGAATACCTCCAGCGACTCAACCCGCAGGGCAGCTACGATCCGAGCTGGCTGGATCCGTGCTGCACGGTCGGCTACAGCAATGTCGACGTCCGTGCGGGTGGTGTTGCGGTGCTCGAGAACGACAGCATCGTACTGACTTTGATGTCCTCGCAGACGCAGCAGGTTGGCGTTGACGATGCGGATGCATCGCTGATCGCGCTGCGCATGAGCGACGGCGGGTTTGCCAACGGCTTCATCGCCAGCGGACAACTTCCACTGGGTCTGGTGAGCACCAGCTACCACCGCATCGTCGTCGATACACCCGACAGCTTCCTGGTGGTTGCTACTTCAGGCGTGGATCTGCTCAACCACCGACGCGTGCACCTGCTGCGCTATAGACGTGCGAGCACGATTCCGAGCGAGGTGATCTTTGACAATGGCTTTGATGCGTAGTGCGACGGCGCGCCATTCATCCCGGCGTAGAGAAGCCGAAGGAGCCTGCCGGCGAGCGACGAAGACCCGACCCAGGCAGCAGCGACAAGCCTTCAGCGACAAGCCTTCAGCGATGCGGCGCTGACGAGTTCGAAATCGGACTCGCGGGTGCCGCGCGCATGATGGCGTCTCGGACACCCGCTTCGGCTGTGCCCTCGCCGAAACGCAGGGCAGCGCCTTCGCGATGGATCGCGAGCGCCGCATACGGCGCCGCAAGGCCAGGAAAATCCCGCCGCGCACGGTACTCACGAAACCGCTTCGAGAACACATGGCTGCCGATCAGTGCGTCGAGCTTCGCGACGAATTCATCCGGTGCCCAGTGCTTGCTGCTGGGCAGACAGCAGGCATCGAAGCGACGCAAGGCTTCATCGACACTGAGCCGATTCCTGCTCGCGTGCCGCAGCTCGACGTCGACAACCAGCCAGTACGCCGTGCCACTCCAGTAGATGCGCTGGTAGTCGTGGTGTTCGCCCATCTGTGCGGATGCCGCTTCCAGCGTGCTGTCACCATGCGTTTCGCGGCGACCACGTGTGAAGCCGTGGTCGAGCTGCTCCCACGCTTGGTCCGCGGTGAGCAGGCCGGCGCGTGCGCGCAATACGTTCTGGTAGTAGGTTGCGAGGCCTTCGGCGAGCCACGCGCCGCGGTCGCCGAGATAGGGATGAAACAGATGCGAGAGTTCGTGCACGGCGACCCAGTCATGGTTGAACGCGGCTTCGCTCTGCGCCGGATCGACGAACAGAGTCAGCGCATTGCCCTGCCCGCGCGTGGATTGCCCGAACACGACCGCTTCTGATTGCGCGCCGACGGGGAGCACCAGCACCTGCACATCCGGCAGAGCCAGGCGGCCATACGCAGACACCGCGGCTTTCGCAACGCGCCGGAGCCAGCCGAGCAGGCGTTCGCTCTTTTGCGCATCCGGCTCGCCGAACAGGGCGACATGCAGTACGCCGCCCTCGAGCGCGATCGATGTTTCCGTGAAACGGCCGATCCCGATACGTGCCGCCCATTCGACCGGCGTATGCGGTACCGTGAAATGCAAGGCGCCATCGCTCGATGGCAGACGCCGCCACGGTGTCGAGATCGCGTAACCGGCGGGGAGTTCGACACGCGCTTGCGCAATGTCGACATTGGCGGCCTGCAGCAGCCAGATCTGCGGGTCGACCAGCAGATCGCTGTTGGTGAGCGCGCGTCGCAACATCCGGTTCGCGGCCGCAATGCGACCGAGCGCAGCGGTGTACCGCAGGCATTCGCCGGCGCGCCAATCGCGCGCGATCCAGGCGTTATCGTCGCGCGTGAGCGGCAAGCCGGTATCTCGGCGGAGCGCATCGAGGAACTGCGGCGCGTCTTCGTCGGCTTCGAAACGAACAAGGGCTGCGGCCTGAGCGAGGCACAACGCCACCTGCATCGTCGTGTCTTCGGCGGTGTACTTGAGCGTGTAGCGTGCGGTCGGCGCGGCGCACACGCCGCCGGTCAATGCGAGAAAGATGAACGCAACAAACAGGCGCGCAGGGCTCATCGCTGCATGATGCGTCATCGCGTCGCGAGTTCGTAAGTGCGTACGGTACTGACAAGTGCGCCTGGCCCGACCGTTACAATGGCGGGATGGACGTTTCCCACCTGATCGACGGACTCAACGAATCCCAGCGCGAGGCGGTGACCGCACCCGCCGGCCACTATCTCGTGCTCGCTGGCGCGGGTTCCGGCAAGACGCGCGTGCTGACGCATCGCATCGGCTGGCTGCTCGAAGTCGAGCGCATGTCGCCGTGGTCGGTGCTCGCAGTCACATTCACCAACAAGGCGGCCGGCGAGATGCGCGGGCGCACCGAGTCGCTGATCGCCGGCGGCGCACGTGGATTGACGATCGGCACGTTCCACGGCATCGCGCATCGACTGCTGCGTCGGCACTGGCGCGAGGCGAAGCTGCCGGAAACTTTCCAGATCCTCGACGGCGACGACCAGCAGCGCCTGGTCAAACGCACGATCCAGGGCATGGGTCTGGACGAGGCCCGCTTCCCGCCACGTCAGGCAGCCTGGTTCATCAACAGCGCGAAGGACGAGGGCAAGCGGCCCGATGCACTCGACGCCGGCTACAACCAGAACAGCGGCGTGCTCATCGACATCTATCGCGCCTATGAAGCGGCGTGCCAGCGCGGTGGCCTCGTCGATTTCGCGGAACTGCTGCTGCGCGCGCACGAGTTGTGGCTGCACGATGATGCACTGCTCGCGCACTATCGCGAACGTTTTCGTCATCTGCTCATCGACGAATTCCAGGACACCAATACCTTGCAATACGCGTGGATACGCGTGTTGGCAGGCAACAGCGGGCATGTGTTCGTCGTCGGCGACGACGACCAGGCGATTTACGGCTGGCGCGGCGCGCGTGTCGAGAACGTGCAGCATTTCCTGCGCGATTTCCCGAATGCGCGAACCATTCGTCTGGAGCAGAACTATCGTTCGACGGGCACCATCCTCGCCGCCGCGAACGCAGTGATTGCGCACAACCCGGATCGCCTGGGCAAGCAATTGTGGACCGCCGGAGAAGCGGGCGATCCGATCGAGTTGTACGCGGCCCACAACGAGCAGGACGAGGCGCGCTATGTGGTCGAACGCATTCGCGAGCACCTGCGCGGCGGTGCGAAGTTGTCGGAAGCGGCGATCCTGTATCGCTCGAATGCGCAGTCGCGCAACTTCGAGGAACAGCTGATCCAGCACGATATTGCCTATCGTGTGTACGGCGGCCTGCGCTATTTCGATCGCGCGGAAATCAAGGACGCGCTGGCGTACCTGCGCATGGTCGCAAATCGCCACGACGATGCCGCATTTGAACGCGCGGTCAACACGCCGCCGCGCGGTATCGGCGATCGCACGCTCGACCTGCTGCGCCAGCGCGCGCGCCGCGAGAACACCTCGATGTGGGAAGCCGTGCTCGGCGAACTGGGCGCCGACGTGTTGGCCGGTCGCGCAAAGAATGCGTTGCGCGTGTTCCTGCAGCTCATCGAAGAGTTGTCGCGTGATTGCCTGGTTTCCAACAGGCAGGCGAGCCCCGCCGATGCGGCGCCCGCCGTTCGCGATGAAAGCGCTGCGCAAGAGGAAACACGCACCGACGAGCCACTCGCACTGTCCGAGCAGATCGAACACGCGATGGCGCGTTCGGGCCTGCGCGATTTCTACGAAAAGGATAGCCGTGGCAGCGCGGAATCGCGCACCGAAAACCTCGACGAACTGGTCAACGTTGCCGCGCGTTTCCGGCGCACGCCGGACGATCTCGAAGCGGGGTTGTCCGAGTTGTCTGCCTTCCTTTCGCATGCCGCGCTGGAAGCGGGCGAAGGGCAGGGGGAGGCATGGCAGGACTGCGTGCAGCTCATGACCCTGCACTCGGCCAAGGGTCTGGAGTTTCCGCTGGTGTTCCTGGTCGGCCTCGAAGACGGCTTGTTCCCTAGCCAGAAGTCGAGCGAGGAACCGGGGCGCCTGGAGGAGGAGCGTCGCCTCGCCTATGTCGGCATCACGCGTGCGCGCGAACGTCTGCTGCTCACCTATGCCGAATCGCGCCGGATGCACGGGGTCGAATCGTATGCGCGACCGTCACGTTTCCTCGCTGAAATTCCGGCCGAACTGTTGCGCGAGGTGCGTCCGCGCGTGCAGGTCAGCCGCCCCGCGTTTGCGGGGCGCTATGCCGACTCTTCGCCAGGCGCCGCGGTGCCGTTCAAGCTCGGCCAGCGTGTCGGGCATGCGAGCTTTGGCGAAGGCGTCGTGCTCGGTTACGAAGGCGCCGGAGCGCATACGCTGGTCGAAGTCAATTTCGCCAATGCCGGTCGCAAACGGCTGGTGCTCGCCTACTCGAATCTCAGCGCCTTGTAGTCGTGCGCGTCGGCGGGCTTGCGCAGGCGCCGGTGTGGCGGGTCAGTTGAAACCATTGCGGAACAGGGAATCCGGGCGCGGTCCGCTATCGTTGGTGAACCGCGCGAACAGCGCGTTGGCATACGCGAGTTCGAAGGGAACGATGACGGCCGAGAGCAACGGACGACCCAGATGGTCGAGTTCAAGGCTGCGTGCAATGTCCTGACCCCAATCGTTTTGCCCATCTGCATAGTCAAAGCACAGTGCGCTGTTGTCCGGCAGGCAGTTGCCGTAATTCGCAAGCGGGACGAGAAGACTGCTGAAACCCTGCA
>JBDSFA010000444.1:0-3886 GCA_039919785.1 Dokdonella sp.
CGGCAATCCATGCGCCGGACCTCGAACTGCAGAAAGATGCGATACGGACCGCACGGCAGATCGCGTACCTGGCGAACGCGTCGGTCATACCAACCCGACTGCTCGCGACCGCACACCCCGCAGCGCGGCTTTTTGAGCGTCTGACCAGTTTCACGACCCGCGCCAGCGGATCGCCGAACACACCTTTGACTTCTTCCTGCGGGCAGAAACCGGGAAACCGGTAGGCGTCGAGCAGACGCTTCTTCGTTGGCTGGCTAGGCATCTGCGAATGATCGCAGAAACCCAGCACCTTCCAGACTCTCTCAAACCCCGCTGCGGTGCGGCTCTCAGACCCCTTACGACTCCAATTTCACCCACACGAGTTCCGGAAGAGCCTGAAGTTTGACATGCGCGGCATCCGAAATGAGGCGATCAGGGAACGGAATAATTGGCCGTTTCAATTTTCGTCGCGTCTTCGACGCGCCCGCGACGAGTGTGGTGGCGCCTTGTTGCGCTCACTCGAAGCCGTCGTCGAAGATGCGGTCGGGATCGATTTCATAGGCGCCAATATCGGTCACTCCGCCGAGCACGCGCAAGAAACCTGCACCGCGCTGGTCGGTGGCGAAATTGCGCGTGTTGTTGCCCGCGTTGATCGCAGGGCTGCCGGGCAGCAGCGCATGCGTCGCGGTCAGGCCACCGTTGAGGCGCAAAGAACCGAGCAGCGGATTGGCGTTGATCGTGCCAGTGAGTCCCACCTGCGCGATGTCGTTGATGAGGTTGTGCGAGCCGGTCATCGTGATCGACAGCGCCCCGCCCACGTCGCGCGGACGATCCGGCGTTCCCGTGGCCAGGTTGCCGGCGATGATCGATCCGTCGATGCGCACGGGCGATGCGCGCAGGTCGAGACCGGCGCCTTGCGCGGTGCCGATCGCGCCGCCGGAATGGTACGGGATCGTATTGAACGCGACCGTGCTGTTGTAAAGCGAAAGCGGCACGCGCGTCGTCATGCCGCCTCCCGCGGCTGCCGTATTTCCGGAAATCGTGCTGTCGACGATCGTCGCGTTGTCGCCGCTCTCACCAGGGCCGAGATACAACCCGCCGCCCACATGGGCATGGTTGCCCGAGATCGTGGAAAGCAGGATCACGGCTCCGCCGTTCGCCGCTACGCCGCCGCCGCTGCTGTTGCTTGTCTCGGACATCGAGTTGTTGTTGATCGTGCTGTACTTGGATATCAGCCTGCCAGCGGCGTACGCCCCACCGCCGCTTCCGTTGCTTGCGGTCGCCAGGAGAAAATCGCTGATCGAGCTGTAGGCTATCGTAAGGTCGCCGCCAGCAAACACGCCGCCACCTTTGCCATTGCCACTATCGACCGTGACGGCGCCCAGGTTCAGCACGCTGTGAATCAGCGTCACGTTGCCCTGCGCATAAACGGCGCCGCCTCTTCCGTCGTGTGGACCGGTGCTGCGCGTGAGGCAGCCGTAGACATGCGCGCCGTCGAGTTCGACGTTGCCTAGAGAGAAGATGCAGCCGCCACGCGCCACGCCGGAATCGCCATATTTCGTGCCGAACGCGACGGAGAGGTCCTGCACCTTCAGCGTTCCGCCGGCCACGCTGTAGAGCACACCGTCACCCGGATGGCCTGCGCTATTGATCAACAATCCCTCCGCTCCGGGTCCTTGCAAAGTCAGGTTCGGCGTGCCGATCACGATTGCACCGGTCGACAGCGAGATCACGCTGCAGGACAACTGCGTCAGGTCGATCGTATCGCCGTCGACCGCGTGGGAAACCGCATCGCGCAGGCTGCCGCTGCCGGCATTGTTGCAGTTGCCGACCACCTTCGGCGCGCGCGGTGCGGGTGTCGATGGCGTGACATAGTTTGGCGTCGCCCGCATATCCGGTGATGCGCAGGCGATCAAGGCGACCAGTGCAGCACCCAGTGGGCGCCGCCGCTGGCGGGCCATGAAGGCGTTGCGCGACGCGGTCGAAGTAAACGGCATGCCTGAGTCCCGTGGCGCGCAGTGCAGCTCGCCTTCTTCTTCCATAACGACGCACCGCCGCGGAATTGGACATGGCGGACGCGTGCAGCGGACGGCAATCAGAAATCGAAGCAGAAACCGGAGCCAGGCGTCATTGAAAGTACAACCTGATCGGTGCCTGTCCGGCATGATATCGCTGGTGTGCACATCGGGTCGCGTGCGTATGTTGGTCGACCGGCAAGGCGGCAAGAGACTGGCTTCGAGTCATGGAATCGGGGGGCTATGACGGCTACGACTTGCAGCAATGAATCTGCCTGCGCGCCGCTGAACTTTTGGCCAGGTGCATTGATACCGCGCATTGACCACGTCTGAGAGCGAGTGGAAATTGCACCTGACCCCCGATACTTTCGGACCCCAATACTTTCGCGCCCTGTAAGCCAGCGGATTCGTGAAGTGGTTCCTGGACAAATACCAAACTATAGTTTTGTATTTACATTTTGTGGCGTTACGCTTTTTCTGCACAAGCAACACTTTTCTTTGTCGCAATAGATCTTAGTGTTGACGTATACATAGATGAACTTACAATGCATGGGCGGGTCCCGACACGTGAAGTGTCCGGGCTGGCCACTGGTGGATTGAGCCGCTGGTCAGATGCGCGAGCATGCAATCGAACGCCGAGCTGGAGTGCGCAAAGCGTGCAATAGCCGGACGACCGTTTGCATGCGTTTGTGGCAATCCGCAACCAGCACCCTAGGCACAACGGCAATTCGTCCGTTGGATCGGCGTCGTGCACAGCGAAGCGGCGTCTGTGTATGCGGCTGATGTGATCGGACGCGAAGTCAGTACCCGTGCCGAACGGCTCTTATCGACTCAACAGGGACACATGGATGAAGAACTTGCTTGCTTCCTTTGCACTCTCACTGGCGGCGTTTGCATCTGCCGGTGTGGCCATTGCTGCAGATGACGTCACCTTGGTTGGCACTTCTCCCAAGGCGCCCATCGGGCCAGGCCGAGTGCGCGTGACCGCTCGCTTCACTCCGAACGCTATCGTCGCCGGCAGCTCGACGACCTTCAGCTGGAGCACTGTGGGCGGTGCGAGCTTTTGTGACATAACCGGGGTGCCCGGTCTCGACTCGGGAGGCCCGAATGGCTCATTCACACTTAGCCCAACAACGAATCTGCAGGCCCATGTTTCGTGCGAAGGTTCGGATGATGGCCTCGGCGGCATGGCGAACGCGACGCTCACCGTTCAGCCAGGGAATACGCCCCCCGTGGTGACCGCGAGCTTCACGCCCGCAGCGATCTATGCAGGCCATAGTTCAACCTTCAGTTGGAGTTCGCAATACGCGACGAGCTGCAGCAGTACGGGTGCGGTCTCGGTGAATGCCACCGCCGGCAGTCAGGTCCTGACGCCGACGACGAACCAGTCGGTGACGGTGACCTGCACCGGACCCGGCGGACAGACCTCGGCTAGTGCCAATCTGTCGGTTTCGGCCGCGCCACCCCCTCCGCCGCAGGTGTACGCCTCGGCCAGTCCGAGTTGGCTGTATTCGCCGGCCTGGGTGTGGATTGATTGGAGTTCGATCAACGCTACGTCATGCGCCCGCGGTGGTCCGTTCGGCTCTTACATGATCTATGTCTCTTTCACGACCGCCGAGTGGGTCTATTGTTATGGCCCCGGCGGCACCGGCGCCGCGGTAGTCTGGATCTACCTCACCCCCCACGCGTATCAATCGGCTGCGAATGAGGCCACCAAGGCGACTGCACCCGATATTCGTGACCTGGGCATTGATCTGAGCTCGGCCGAGTTCAGCTACGCCCGCACGGACGTCAATGGTGATGGTCAGGACGATCTGCTCGTCGTCAATTCGGATACCCGTGAGGCGTATCTGTTGCTCGGCGTGGCGGGACGCTTCCCGGTCATCAGCAAG
>JBDSFA010000382.1:0-7170 GCA_039919785.1 Dokdonella sp.
TGAGCGGTTCGCGTAGACTAGCGGGCCTGCGTCCGGCGCAGTCTTCCCTGCGCGATGTTCGCGCGCTGCCGCCGTATCCGCCGGAGAAGGCGTTTGTCGAGCATCACAACAGCGCGCAGCGCGCTGAAAATCCGTTATTCGGCCCTGTTCTGGCTGGCCGGCGTCTTCCTGACTCTTTCGACCCTGACCCGTCTCGTCCTGCTGATCAAGACCGGCAACGGTATTGCGGTCGCGCCCTTGAGCTGGCTCTATCTTTTCGCCGTCGGCCTGGGTTACGACCTGGTCGCGTTCATCTATTTCGCATGGCCGCTGGTGCTCGTCCTGTGGCTGCTCCCCAGACGCACGTTCGCAACGCGTCCGGTGCGTCTGGCAATCGGCGGCATCGCCCTGCTCCTCGTTTACATCCTGCTTTTCGTGGCCGTCGCCGAATGGCTGTTCTGGGACGAATTCGCGTGCCGCTTCAACTTCATCGCTGTGGACTATCTGGTTTACTCGCGCGAGGTCATCGGCAACATCCGCGCTTCTTATCCGGTCGGCAAGGTATTGCTTGCGCTGGGTGCGCTCGGTGCGGTGATTCTCTATGCCACGCGACGCCGCTGGCTGCCGCAGGCGGATACATCGTCTTTTGCCGCACGCACCTGGGTCACCGTCGCATGGCTGCTCGCAACCGTCGTTGTCAGCTTCCTTGTCGACAGCCAATTGAAGAATCGCAGTGAAAACGCCTACGTCAACGAGCTGGCGGGCAATGGCATCTACGAATTCTTCTCCGCGTTTCGCAACAACGAACTCGACTACGAGCGCTTCTATCGCACCCTGCCCGACGCCGCCGCCTTCGCGAAGCTGCATGAACTGCTGAAGACACCAGAAGCGACGTTCACCAGCAGTGATCCGCACGACATTTCGCGCACGATCACGAACCCAGGTCCGGAAAAGCACCTGAACGTTGTTCTGATCAGCGTCGAGAGCCTGTCAGGCGAATTGCTCGCCGCGTTCGGCAACACCAAGAGCATCACACCCAACATCGATGCGCTTGCCGCGCACAGCCTGTTCTTCACCAACCTGTACGCGAGTGGCACGCGCACGGTGCGTGGCCTCGAAGCGTTGTCGTTGTCGGTGCCGCCGACGCCGGGCCAGTCGATCGTCAAGCGGCCGAACAACGAAAACCTGTTCTCACTCGGCTCGGTGTTCGACAGCAAGGGTTACGACTCGATGTTCGTCTACGGTGGCTACGGCTACTTCGACAACATGAACTACTTTTTCTCGCACAACGGGTACCGCATTGCGGACCGCTCGGACATTCCGCGCGATCAGGTGCACGAAGCGAACATCTGGGGCGTCGCCGACGAAGACCTGTATACGCTCGCGATGCGCGAAGCCGACGTTGCGTTTGCCGCGGGAAAACCATTCTTCCAGCACGTGATGACGACCTCGAATCACCCGCCGTTCACCTATCCGGCCGGACGCATCGATCTGCCCTCGGGCAAGGCTGGGCGCTCCGGTGCGGTCAAGTACACCGACTGGGCGATCGGCGATTTCCTCGCGCGCGCCGCGACCAAACCCTGGTTCGATGACACCGTGTTCGTGATCACCGCCGACCATTGCGCGTCGAGCTGGGGGCGCAGCGCGTTGCCGATGAACCGCTACCACATTCCGCTGCTGATCTATTCGCCCAAACACATCGAGCCGGCGCAGGTCGATCGACTGATGGGCCAGATCGACATTCCCCCGACCGTGCTCGGCCTGCTCGGCTTCAGCTATACCTCGCGCTTCTACGGCTACGACATTTTCAAACTCGAACCGGGACGCGAACGCATCCTGCTCGGCAACTACCAAAAGGCCGGCCATCTGCGCGACGGCGTGCTGACCGTGCTCGCGCCGAAGCAATTCGTGGAACAGACGGTGCCGAAATTCGACGACAGCGGCGATGCGTCGCCACTGCAAGGCCAGCGGCCTGAACTCGTCGACGAAGCGGTGACCTATTACCAGACGGCGAGCTATCTGTTCGGACACGATTTGATGCGCGTGGCGCCGGCGGCCACCGCCCGCTAGTAGACTGTAACGTTCATTTGGGAGATGGATCGCGACGTGGATCGTGGTGCTGGGCGCTGACCCGGAACGAAGCCCATAGCGGGGCTATGGGCCGAATGAGGGACAAGCCCAGCGCCGCGAGACCGAGCGAGCCGCTTCCGAAATGAGCGTTACAGTCCACTAGCCAACCTCGTCGCCTGCGCGCTCAGTGCGCGCAACCCGTCAACAAGTCCTGCAGCGCATCCGGTTACTCTGTTCTTCCACCTTGCCGGGTAGACGCTGATGTGCTGCTTCGAACGTCTGACGCGAAACGCGTTTCGGCTTTTCCTTCCGCATGCACTCGCGCTGTGCGCGGCACTGGGCGCCTGCGGTCACGCGCGCGCGACCACCTTTTACGTGCGCAGCGACGGCGGCGACGCCAGCCAATGCACGGGTCGTGTGGATGCCGCCTATGCTGGCAGCGGCCAAACGCAGGCCTGCGCCTGGAAACATCCGGCCATCGCGCTGCCGACCAGCGACGTGGCGCGCATCGCGGGTGGCGATACCCTGATCATCGGCGCCGGCAGCTACATGATCGGCTGGGGTGCGCCGGATGCCGCCAGCTCGCGCTGTGCGTCGTCCTTCCCATGGGATTGTTTCCTTGCCGCGGTTCCGAGCGGGCCGAGCGCGAACACTCCCACGCGCATCCTCGGCCGCGGCTACGACAATGCGTGTCCGGCGCCGCCGCAACTGTGGGGCACCGAGCGCGTGCACAAGGTGCTCAATCTCGACGGCAGCTCCAATATCGAGATCGGCTGTCTGGAAATCACCGACCACAGCGACTGCGTGGAATTTCATAGCGACAGCGCGAGCCGCTGCGAACGCGACAGCGCTCCCTACGGCGCCTGGGCGTCGGCGGGTCTGACGGCGAGCGCGTCCAGCCATGTCTGGCTGCACGATCTCAACATCCACGGTCTCGCCAACGTCGGCGTGTATGCCGGCGGTCTCAGCAACTGGACCGTCGAACGAGTCAGGATCGCGGCCAACGGCTGGGTCGGATGGAACGGCGACATCGGCAGCGGTAGTTCGAACAGCGGGCCGATCGTGCTGCGCCACGTCGAGATTGCCTGGAACGGTTGCGGCGAACGCTGGCAGACCGGCGTCATCCACGCCTGCTGGGCGCAGCAGGCGGGCGGCTATGGCGACGGCCTGGGCACCGCCAGCACCGGCGGCCAGTGGCTGGTCGAGGACAGTTACATCCATCACAACACCTCCGATGGTCTCGACCTGCTTTACCTCGATGGCGCACCGACGACCTCAGTGGTGGTACGCCGCGTGCGCGCCGAGGGCAACGCCGGCAACCAGATCAAGACGCGCGGAGCCGCCCTGATCGAAAACTCGATCGTCGATGGCAACTGCGCGTATTTTCTCGGTCGCGATGCGATGACCGCAGACGATCAATGCCGCGCGTTCGGCAACACGCTCTCGATCGGGCTCGTCGCAGGCCAGACGGCGACGATTCGCCACAACACGATCACCGGCGAGGGCGACTGCCTGCTGCTCACCACTGGCGGCTCCGCCACATCGCACGTGATGGTGCAGAACAATGCGCTGATCGGCCAGATCGATTGGCGTGGCGCGCAAGGCACACCAGGCGAACTCACCTGCGGCCACTACGCCGAGGACGATCAGGCCATGGTCGAGTTTTCCGGCAACGCGTTCTGGCACGTCAAGTACGACCAGTGCCCGCCCGGCAGCCAGTGCGCGCAGAACCCGCAGCTATCCGACATGAGTCTGGCCAGTTTCAACGCGCTGCCGCTGACCGGCAGCCCGCTGATCGATGCCGCGCCGTCGCTCGCCTCCGTCATCGACGACTATTTCGGCCACCCGCGTCCAGCTGGCGCCGCTGCCGACATCGGCGCCATCGAAGTCCAGCCGAGCGGCGATCTGATCTTCGCGAATGGGTTCGAGGGCGCGCTGTGAGGTGACCAGGTTGCAAGCGATTCGAAGGTGGCGCACGACGTGTGAGCCGCCGATGATGACCTGACGAGGTTGATCCTGATCACGTCAGTGTGCGCAAGTACGCGTAAGCGGTGCGCCTGTTTTCTGCAGGCAGGCTCCGCTGAAGGCAACACCGTCCCCACCTGAATCCTCCCCTTGCAGGAGAGGACTTAAAAGCAGCGCGCTTTGGCCCTCCCCTTCAAGGGGAGGGTTGGGTGGGGATGGTGTACGCGGTACACCTATTTCGGCATGAAGGATCAGCTGAGGACTGCAAAGCAGCTAGCTCAAGCCCTCCCCTTCAAGGGGAGGGTTGGGTGGGGATGGGGTACGCGGTGCGACTGATTTCTCCATGGGAGCCAGCTGAAGGCACCACCATCCCCACCTAAATCCTCCCCTTGAAGGGGAGGACTTCAAAGCCAAAAGCTATAGCCCTCCGCTTCAACGGGGGGACTTGAAAGCGGCACGTTCAAGCCCTTCAATCGGACTACTTACACCGTCACCGGGTTCGGCTTGTCCGGATCGAGCTTCCACTGCTTGATCGCGCGCGCGACATCCTCCGGATTCATCTTGCCTTCCGCGGCCAGCGCGGCGATCGCCGCATGCGCGATCCAGTAGCGATCGACCTCGAAGAAACCGCGCAGGTTCGCGCGCGTATCACTGCGACCGAATCCGTCGGTGCCGAGCACGGTGTAGCGCTTGCCGTCCGGCATGAACGCGCGAACCTGGTCGGCGTACTCGCGCACGTAGTCAGTTGCTGCAATCGCCGGACCCGCGCGGCCTTCGAGACACGCCGTCACATGCGCGACGCGTGGCTTCTTCTCCATCGGGTGCAGCCGGTTCCAGCGCTCGACGTCGAAGCCGTCGCGGCGCAGTTCGACAAAACTCGGGCACGACCAGATGTCGCTGGCGACGCCGAATTCCTTCTCCAGCAATTCCGCCGCCGCGATCACTTCGCGCAGGATCGTGCCGGAACCGAGCAACTGCACGCACGGAATGTTCTTGCTCTTGCTCTTTCCCGAATCTCGATTCCCGATTCCCGATTCCCGGAACAGATACATGCCCTTGATGATGTCCGCTTCAACGCCCGCCGGCATGTCCGGGTGCGCGTAGTTCTCGTTCATCACGGTGACGTAGTAGTAGACGTCTTCCTGTTCCTGCAGCATGCGGCGCGCACCGTCCTGCAGAATCACCGCGACTTCGTAGGAGAAAGTCGGGTCATACGCGCGGCAGTTCGGAATCGCGCCCGCAAGCAGATGCGAATGGCCGTCTTCGTGCTGCAGGCCTTCGCCGTTCAAGGTGGTGCGGCCGGCGGTGCCGCCGACAAGAAATCCGCGCGCGCGCAAATCGCCCGCTGCCCAGGCCAGATCGCCCACGCGCTGGAAACCGAACATCGAGTAATAGATGTAGAACGGCAGCATCGGCACGTCGCTGACGGAATAACTCGACGCCGCGGCCATCCACGCCGACATCGCGCCCGGCTCGCTGATGCCTTCCTGCAGCACCTGGCCTTTCTGGTCTTCGCGGTAATACATGAGTTGATCGGAATCGACCGGCTTGTACTTCTGCCCGAACGGAGCATAGATGCCGATCTGGCGGAACATGCCTTCCATGCCGAACGTGCGCGCCTCGTCAGCGACAATCGGAACCACGTGCGGCGCCAGCTGCTTGTCGCGCAGCAGCAGGTTGATGCCGCGCACGAATGCCATCGTGGTCGAGATCTCACGCTCACCGCTGCCCTTGGTGATCTGCTCGAATGCCGACAGCGCAGGTATCGCAATCGATGAACTCTTGCGCCGCCGCTGCGGCAGGAAGCCACCGAGCGCGTTGCGCCGTTCCAGCATGTACTGCACTTCCGGCGAATCCTTGCCGGGGTGGTAGTAGGGCACGTCGTCGACCTTGTCGTCGGAGACGGGAATATTGAAGCGGTCGCGGAAGGCGCGCACGGCATCCTTGTCGAGCTTCTTCTGCTGATGCGTGGGGTTCTGCGATTCGCCCGACGCGCCCATGCCGTAACCCTTGACCGTCTTGGCCAGGATCACAGTCGGCATGCCCTTGGTGTTCACTGCCTCGTGATAGGCCGCATAGACCTTGTGCGGATCGTGACCACCGCGGTTGAGACGCCAGATGTCGTCGTCGGAAAGATTCACGACGAGTTCGCGCGTCTCCGGATACTTGCCGAAGAAATGTTCGCGCGTATAGGCGCCGCCGAATGCCTTGCAGTTCTGGTATTCGCCGTCGACGGTTTCCATCATCAGCTGGCGCAGCTTGCCGCTGGTGTCGCGCGCGAGCAGCGGATCCCAGTAGCCGCCCCAGACCGTCTTGATCACGTTCCAGCCGCCGCCGCGAAACACGCCTTCCAGTTCCTGGATGATCTTGCCATTGCCACGCACGGGTCCGTCGAGACGCTGCAGGTTGCAGTTGACCACGAAGATCAGGTTGTCGAGGCCCTCACGGCCGGCCAGCGAGATCGCACCGAGCGATTCGGGCTCGTCGGTTTCACCGTCGCCGAGGAAGCACCAGACCTTGCGATCGCTTTTCGCGATCAGGCCGCGGTGCTCCAGGTACTTCATGAAATGCGCCTGGTAGATCGCCTGCAGCGGACCCAGGCCCATCGATACCGTCGGCACCTGCCAGTAGTCGGGCATCAACCACGGATGGGGATAAGACGAAAGACCGTTGCCGCGTCCCGCCACTTCCATGCGGAACAGGTCGAGTCGAGTCTCGTCGATGCGTCCTTCGAGAAAGGAGCGCGCGTAGATGCCGGGGCTCGAATGGCCCTGGTGGAATACGAGGTCGCCTGGATGGTCCGCACTCGGCGCGCGCCAGAAGTGATTGAAGCCGACGTCGTACAAGGTGGCGCTGGAAGCGAAGCTGGCGATGTGGCCACCGAGGTCGCCCGGCTTGCGGTTCGTGCGCACCACCATCGCCATCGCGTTCCAGCGGATCAGCGACCGGATGCGCCATTCCATGGTGGGATCGCCGGGCATCTTCGCTTCGAGCTGCGGCGGAATTGTGTTGACGTATTCGGTTGTCGGCGCGAACGGCAGATAGCCGCCGGAGCGACGCGTCTCGTCGACCATGCGCTCGAGCAGGAAATGCGCGCGGTCGGTGCCGTCGGCGTTGATCACGCCCTTGAGCGCGTCGGTCCATTCCTGGGTTTCG